>DRZW01000101.1 GCA_011380105.1 Halothiobacillaceae bacterium | reverse complement strand
TCGGCTTCATCGAGCACCAGAATCTCTACTTGAGATAAATCCACCGTGCCTTGGCTGTGGTGATCGAGCAAACGCCCTGGCGTGGCCACCAGAATATCAATGCCTTTTTTCAGTTTGGCAATCTGGGGGTTAATACCCACACCACCGAACATCACCATGGAGGTAACCGGCAGATAATGGCCATAATCCATCACGCTTTGTTCAACCTGTGCTGCCAGCTCACGGGTGGGGGTGAGGACCAAAGCACGAATATGCTTGCTGCCCGGCTTGCGCGGGGTTTGGATGAGTTTTTGTAATAAGGGCAAGGTAAAACCGGCTGTTTTGCCAGTACCGGTCTGAGCGCAGGCGCGTAAATCCCGCCCCTCGAGCACAACCGGAATGGCCTGCTCCTGAATGGGCGTGGGTTGGTCATAACCGCGTTCAGAAACCGCTTTAACGATAGCCGGATCAAGGCCAAGCATAGAAAATGACATAAAACATCCTAAAAAATACACAAAACAAAGCCTGCAAGTAAAAGGACAGGCTTGATCAAAACGAGTATTTTGCGCATGACCGGCCTGAATAGCGATGATGGAGTATAACAGTAGTGCCGGGTGTTTATTCGCGCTAAACCAAATTAAGGAGGGGTCTTAGTGGATCAAAAGCGCCCTAATCGATTTTTTATCAGCACCCTGACTCATCCAACGCCTTGAGGTAAACTGATCAGATGTGTAAATCACTACAGGAACAGCTTCAAGAAGCTGGCCTTTCGGGCAGTAAAAAGAAAAAAGCTAAAAAGTCTACTTGGGGGCGGGTGAATCGCCATCAGCCCGACAAGGCCAGCAAACCGTCCAAAGAAATCGAGCAAATCCGCCAACAGGCGGCAAAGCGCCAGGCCGAAGAGGCCGAGCGCAATCGCAGGCTCAATGAAGAAAAACGAGCAGCCCAGCAAAGCCATGACCGAAAAGCTCAGGCTCGCCAGTTGATTTTAGAGCATGCCCAGCCGCGCCCCAGCAACGGCAAACCCTTTTACTTTGTCGACCGTGGTGTCGTGCTCAGCATTCTGGTAACCGACACCACCCGCCGGCAACTGGCCAACCGACGTCTCGGGCTGGCAAAGCTGGATGAGCGATACTACATCATTCCGGCACAAACCGTGGCTAAAGTGCTGGAACGCGAACCTAAGCATATTATCGCGCTACCCGATGGCGGCGCAGGTGATGACACGCATCCGGTGCCAGATGATCTGATCTGGTAGGTCAGCGGCTTAGGCTATCCCATCGCCGCTTTGAGCTGCTTAATCACTGGCTCGGCTTCGTTGAGCCCGGCCTCAATGGCCTGATCGGCACATTCAAAATCCAATAACCCCATATGCCCCAGCTTTGGGGCAATCTGATATTCAGGCGGATCTTCGGCCATGCGGCTTTTGGTGATCTGATCCTGCATGATATTGACCGAGCCGGCCATCACCTCCAATAAACTTGGCTCTTCTGGCTCTTCATCCTGCTTAAACCAAGTCTGGATACGCCCATCGAGCAGGCGCATATCGATTTTGCGCGCGGCACGACTGATCCGGTTTTTCTGCTGATAATACTTCCGTTTAAGCGCAGCTCGCTTGCCTTGAGCCACCGGCCCCAACGCCTGACCCGGTTCCATGCGGTGCTCACTACGCCGGCGCTGATGGCGGCCGATCAGATCGCTGTTTAAATTCACTGCGATAACAATATCAGCGCCCATGGCCCGACAAGCCGAAACCGGCACCGGATTAGTAAGCCCGCCGTCTACCAATAAATGCTCACCATCGACCACCGGGCTAAGTAGTCCGGGTAACGCAATCGAGGCGCGAACCGCTGAGTGCAGCTCGCCTTCGCTGATCCAAATTTCTCGGCCACTTTTCAGATCAGTGCTTATGGTGGCAAAAGTAGTGGCTAAATCCGCCATATTTACCGCAGGCACCAGCTTTTGATAGGAACGCATGATACGCTCCCCGGCAATCAGCCCGCCGCCAAAGTGCACGTCCATTAACCGGATCACATCCCAGGTGCGAATACCTCGCGCCCAGTCCTCGAAAGCATCAAAGGAATCGCTTACCCAAGCGCCACCAACAAACGCACCAATAGAACAGCCCACCACCACGTCCGGTTTTATGTTGGCTTTTTCCAGCGCACGCAGAACACCAATATGCGACCAACCGCGGGCAGAGCCGCTGCCGAGAGCGAGTCCTATCTTCGGGCAGCGCGAAAAACCTTCAGCGCGATCCGATTGCGGTGTCGGGTGCGGACTGGGAGCACCCACGGTCTTCTCGGGCGCGGACGTTGTCAGCATCTGTGATGGCTTGCCGGCCATTTTATCGTTCGCGCTTACCGATTCGCCCGAAGCAAATCGGGGCGCGCCCTGTTCGCTCGAAGAGTGCATGCCACAGGCGGCCTGCGCCCCCCTATCCTCTTGATATACCTTGTCGCTCACTGTGCGGCTCCTTGCACTCGAAATTGCTCGCTGCAGTTTTTCGAGGTGCCCTTTATTGTTTAACGACT
>DRZW01000099.1 GCA_011380105.1 Halothiobacillaceae bacterium | reverse complement strand
GGATGGAACGCAGCGTTCTCTCCGCGCCGCCATATGTGACCAACCAGTCATGCACCACCGCAATCTTTATTGTTTTCTCCATGCTGCTGCAAACCACATATGTGTTGGACAGGACATCCCCGCCTGGTAGGCCATTTTGGGCATAATCATACACGTAATCATCAAGATTGCGCGAAAAGCGCCCAGCTTGAACTGCGAGAAGAGTGTCAATTGACATTAACCGCTCTGAGCAATGAACCCAGACTCCCTTAAGCTTGAGAAGCTTTATCTATCATGATCAACTAGGAAGATTTCCGCAGTACTTACTTAGAAGCAGAAGCACATCTCGATAAAAAACCACCCTGCTAATTAAGGTGGTTTTAATGAATGGTTAAGACAACAACTTGCTCTTAGCTGCACGCCGGGCCCACCCATACCTGCTGGGCGTTGACGAACATTTTAATGCCATGGGGCCCGAGTTCACGGCCATAGCCGGAGCGTTTCACCCCACCGCTGGGCAGGCGCGGGTCGGTTTTGACAATGCCGTTGATGGCGACTTGCCCGCTTTCGATTTCGGCGGCGATGTTTATGGCTTTGGCGGTATCTGCCGTCCAGACGGCCGCGCCGAGGCCGTAGGCGGTGTTATTGGCCACGGCAATGGCATCATCCAGATCCTTGACGGGCATGGCTGCCGCCAGCGGGCCGAAGGTTTCTTCACAGAAAGCGACCATCTCGTCGCTCACATCCGCTAGCAGGGTGACCGGATAGTAATAGCCTGGCCCTTCGGGCATTTCGCCACCCAATAGACAACGTGCGCCAGCATCGATGCTGGCTTTAACCTGGTTGTGAAGATTCTCACGTAAATCTGCGCGGGCAATGGGGCCGACATCGGTGTTTTCATCACGCGGGTCGCCAAGTTTGAGTTTGGCAAAACGGGTTTTGAGCATCTCGAGGAATTTTTCGTAAACCGGCTGCTCAATTAGGATCCGCTTGGCGGCAATACAGGACTGCCCGGCGTTGATAATCCGCGAGAGCACGACTGTATCGGCCGCTTTTTCCAAATCGGCATCAGCCAGTACGATTACCGGGTCAGAACCGCCGAGTTCAAGTACGGCGGGTTTGATCAACTCGGCGGCGGAGGCGGCGACTATGGAGCCTGCACGGTCGGAGCCGGTGAACGAGACCGCAGCCACCGCCGGGTGGCGGATCGCAGCGGCGATATCCTCGGTTTTAAGGGGCAAGTTCTGGAACACTCCTTCTGGGAAGCCGGCTTTCTTGAAAGAATCGGCAATACCGGCAGCACAGCCGGGCACGTGGGCATCGTGCTTCATAACACAGGTATTGCCAGCCATCAGTGCCGGGGCGGCGAACCGAAACGCGAGCCAGAAGGGGGCATTCCACGGCAGAATACCCAGCACGGTGCCAATCGGTAAGTACTGCACAAAGCTGGCTGTGGCATCGGATTTGAGCATTTCCGGAGCGAGGTACTGCTCGGCATGGCTAGCATAGTGCTCGGCGCACCACGCTGCTTTATCGACCTC
Source organism: Halothiobacillaceae bacterium (assembly GCA_011380105.1). Taxonomy (GTDB): domain Bacteria; phylum Pseudomonadota; class Gammaproteobacteria; order Halothiobacillales; family Halothiobacillaceae; genus Guyparkeria. The sequence continues at coordinate 994 of DRZW01000099.1, read as the reverse complement.
GCCACGGGCCTCGCGGATGGGTTTGCCCATTTCATCGGTCATCAGCAAGGCTAGGCGTTCACGGTCTTTGCGCATTACTTGTGCGACGCGGTTCATCAGTGCGGCACGTTCGGCAAAGCTGGTTTTGCGCCAGCTTCGATAAGCCTTTTGTGACAGGCTTAGTTTTTCATCACGCGCGCTTGGGTCTAGCACCGGAAATTCGTGCAGGGTTTCGCCGTTTTTCGGGTTAATGACCACCTGTGTCATAAAATCTTCTGCTCCTTTTTTGTGCTTCTCGCCATTCTCGCCTTTGGCTTTATCAGTATGCTTGGGTCGAAGGATAAGGCCGGGTAATGCTCACTCAGATGCGGGCGTGGAGGTTAGTCCCTATCGCGCGGTTTTAAGATGCCTTCGACGGACTTGGAAATAAAATCACGCTTGACGGCGGTATACATACCCAGACTGTACACCACCCCATTGGACTGGATGTATTCGACTAACCGTTCTTTCATTTTCGAGTGGTTGTGGCCGTAATTCAGCACCCCGGCAGAGTGTCGGTCGAACCGCTTGGTTTAAGTTGCGTTAACCAAAGTCTGTCAGTGGTGGCGCGACTTCTTGCCAGTCGGTAGTAGCGCCGCTGTATTTAAGGGTCGCTTTTCGTTTCGGCTGAGTGCGCTTACGCTGACTCGTCTGCTAGATCTAACACATCATGAAGCCCGACGGTAATGGCAAAAATTTTGGTCATTGGTTCGATTAAGCGGTCGTTAAAATCATAGCGCGGACTATGACAAGGCTCGTGGTGGCCCTGACCATCGTCCGCACCCACCAAGGCAAACGCACCTGGCACCTCACGAAGGTAGTAGCTAAAGTCCTCGGATGCCATGATGGGAACAGGCAGATTTTCATCGCGCCAGTCATGCCCCAGCACATGCTTGAATGCCTCGCTGAAATGTACAGCGGGCAAGGCGTGGTTAATGGTTGCATGGTATCCGGGCGTGAAGGTGAAATCGGCCTG
>DRZW01000097.1 GCA_011380105.1 Halothiobacillaceae bacterium | reverse complement strand
CCTGATAACAACCCCATGGATTAAAGCCTGCCCGGCAAGCAGAGGCCTACAAGCAGCTTATGCTGGCGCGAGCAAAGCCGCATTTGGCATAAATCAGTGGGTTAATTGCATCAATGTTGCCCGAATGGATGAAAACTCGTAGCATTGCACGATTGACCCTAAACCCCATCAATAACGAGATCAGGTACATGACCAGCGATATCGAATTGGCACGTTTTAATATGGTTGAGCAGCAAATCCGCCCTTGGGATGTGCTTGACAAGCGGGTGCTGGAAGTGTTTTTCAAGGTGCCACGCGAGCGGTTTGTTCCCGAAGATCAACAGGCTTACGCTTTCTCGGATATGGCCATACCCTTAGCGCATCATCAACACATGCTGCGCCCGGTGGTTGAAGGGCGTATCCTTGAACATCTGCAAATCCAGCCCAACGAACATATTTTGGAAATTGGCACCGGCAGCGGCTTTTTCACCGCCTGTTTAGCCACCTTGGGCAAAAGCGTGCGCTCGGTCGATATCCATAAAACCTTCACCAAGCAGGCCGCAGGCATATTAGATGAGCTAGGTTTTGATCAGGTCGCCTTAGAAACGGGTGATGCGCATGCCGGCTGGGCTCTGCAAGAACAGTTTGATGTCATCGTCTTTACCGGCGCATTGGCACAAATCCCTGAGGTTTGCAAAAGCCAATTAACCGAAGGCGGCCGCCTGCTAGCGATAACCGGCAAAGGCCCGATTATGACCGCCGAGATGATCACCCGAAAACGTGCCGATCATTTTGAAACACAATCCCTGTTTGAGACCTGCACCGACTACTTAAAAGGCGCTGAACCTGCACCTGAATTCACATTATAAGCCCGACTTGCATCGGCAGTTGATTTGCTGCGCGTTATGGTCGAGGATAAATCTAACCACCTAATCAATTACTCAGGAAGCAGGTAAATCATGACTAGCTACCCGATCGACAAGTCAGCAAAGCGCACAAATGCCCCAAACTCTCGCCGCCTACTTGGCATGAGCATCGCAGTGGCATTGTTCATACCGGCAGGTAACCTTGCCGCTGAGAGCTTGAGCCTGATGGATGTCTACCAGCTAGCCGAGCACAACGACCAAAAACTGCGTGCCGCCGAGCAAAGACGCTTCTCTGTTTTGCAGAACATCCCGATTGAGCGGGCGGATTTCTTGCCACAAATCCGCGGTGAGGCCGGAGTGGATTACAGCCGCACCGACATCACCGCAGGAGCTGGTGCCGGGCCGGACACCATTGACGGCAGTAGCCGGAATTTTGGTTTAGGGCTGCATCAGACCATCTACAACCAAGTTGCCAATATTCAACTTGACATAGCACAACGCCAGGCCCAACAAGCGGACATCGACTACAACGCTGCCCGTCAGGACTTAATCCTGCGTACCGGCGAGGCCTATTTTGGCGTACTAAAAGCCAATGCGCGCCTGCAATTAGCCAAAGCCAACCGCACCGCCGTCAAGCGACAACTTGAACGCGCGCAACGCCAATACGAAGTGGGGTTAGTAGCAGTAACCGATGTTGCTGATGCCCAAGCTCAGTATGACCAAGCCGATGCCGACATCATCGCTGCAAGAAACGCGCTAAACGATGCGCTTGCCGCACTGGAAACGATTATCGGCCAACCTGCCAAACAACTCCATGACGTCCAAACCAACCTAGAAGTCATCGCCCCAGAACCGGCTGAATTAACCGAATGGGTGAAACTCGCTCAACAACAAAACCTAACACTGCTAAGCAATTTGCTAAACAAAGAAATTGCCCGCGACACAGTAAGCTTAACCCGCGCCCAGCGGATGCCGACAGTCGATTTGCAAGGCCGTTACGGCTACGACAACAGCCCCAATAGGGCAACGGGCAGCCGAACAGAATCCCTAAATGGCCAGATTGGCGTACAAGTCAGCCTGCCCATTTACACCGGCGGGCGCATCAATGCCCAAAGCCGCCAAGCGGCCTACGACTTCCAACGTGTTCAGTTTGAAATCGAAGACCTGCGCCGCCAAGTAAGCCAATCCACATCCAACAACTACCGCGCAGTCAACACCTCCATCAGCCAGATCTACGCCTTCCAACAAGCCGTTGAATCGGCCCGCACCAGCTTAGCTGCCACCGAGGCGGGCTATAACGTGGGCACCCGCACCATCGTCGACCTACTGAATGCCGAACTAAAAGTATTCTCCGCCATGGCCGACTTTCTGGATGCCCGCTACTCATACATCATCAACTTTCTCCGCCTAAAGGCCGACACCGGCCAACTGACCATCGCCGATTTAGAAGCCTTTAACGAGCAACTCACCGACGAACCCACCAATGCCTTAATCGCCCCGATTCTAGGTGGCGCAGAACGAGACGACCAACAAGCGCAGGATGAAATGCTCCGCCGCTTGCTAGAGCGTGCCCGCCAAACCGTCGAAGAACAGGACTGAACTTTTTAAATCCCACGGCAGATAACAACCACCAATCGCCCGGGAAACCCGGGCTCCTGCAAATCCACCAACCCTGTGGG
>DRZW01000131.1 GCA_011380105.1 Halothiobacillaceae bacterium | reverse complement strand
TCCGCATCCACGCGCTGGCCATTGGCTCGCGCGCGCAAAACACCTATGAGCGTATCGAGGCCATTAAGCAAGCCAATATCCTGCCGGCAGGCGTTGCGGATAAGCTCCATTATGCCTTCGAGTTTTTATCCACCATGCGGATGCGCCATCAGGCCTATGCATTACGCAACCACCGTGAACCGAGCAATAATATTATTCCCGAGCAGGTTTCCCCGGAAGACCGCCATAATTTAAAAGAAGCGTTTAGTATCCTCAGCCACGCGCAGAAGTACCTGAAATACCGCTACCCCATGCCATAGGAAATCAATGCCACTGCTGCCCGGACAAAACCACCAAACCAACTGGCCGGCGTTCTACGAACAACAAGCCACCACCGTAACCGATCGTGCCCTACATCAATTCTACGCCAGCGGAGTGGTGCCACCGCAAACCCCGATCAGCAATGTGCCGCTTTTGGCCGTTGATGTCGAAACCACCGGGCTTAACCCCAAACACGATGAAATCATTTCGATTGGGCTGGTGCCGTTTTCACTAGCGCGGATTCGTGTTAGCGAGGGGCTGCATGTGCTGGTTCGACCCAGACGACCACTGGATCCAAAATCGGTGGTGTTCCATCATATTACCCATTCTGATATTGCCGCGGCCCCCGACTTGGATCAGGTGCTCGATGAGCTATTCAGCTTTTTCACCGGCCATGTGCCGGTGGTGCATTTTCGCCACATCGAGCGTGCGTTTTTTGATCGGTCCGTGCGTCTGCGGCGTGGGGATTCCTTTCTCTACCCGTTGATCGACACCATGGAAATCGAAGCCCGGCGTCACCGGCAATCCCCTTGGGCACGGTTACAGCAACTATTTGGGCGTATGCCCGCCTCCATCCGGCTAGATGACAGCCGTCGGCGCTATGGACTACCTAGCTATCAGGCCCACCATGCATTGATTGATGCCATTGCCACCGCCGAACTCTTCCAAGCGCAGGTGGCGCATTACTTCAAGCCGGAAACCCCGCTTTCCAAACTTTGGAATTAACCGATCGCCGCTTGGGGCGTGATTGGCTAAACACAAAAAAGCCTCCCGTATAGGAGGCTTTGTAGCATGCAAGTTTGCAGCGGTTGGGCTAGGTTACTTTACCCACTCGTGGTTCGCTCATTAGCCCCTTGATAATCGCATAGCAGGCGATGAGCAGCACGATGGTAAACGGCAGGCCGGTGGATACGGCCATGGTTTGCAGCGCAGTCAAGCCGCCACCAAGCAGCAGGGCGATGGCAATTGCACCTTCGATAGTGCCCCAGAAAACGCGCTGTGGCTTAGGTGCGTCGACCTTGCCCCCGGCGGTGATGGTGTCGATGACCAGCGAGCCGGAATCCGATGAGGTGATAAAGAATACAATCACCAGCACGATGGCGACAAAGGAGGTCAGCTCGACTAACGGGAACTGCGCTAAGAACGCAAACAGCATATCGCCCTCGGCATTCATAACCGCATCAACCCCGTGGTTGATGTGTTGCTCGATGGCGCTGCCACCCATGGCGGTCATCCACAATACCGACACGGTTGACGGCACTAGCAATACGGCGATCAGGAATTGGCGCACGGTGCGACCACGCGATACCCGGGCGATAAACATCCCGACAAATGGCGACCAGGCAATCCACCAGGCCCAATAGAAGGCGGTCCAGCCTTGCGAGAAGTTTTCATCTTCACGCATAAACGGGTTGGACAGGGCAGGCAGGTTGGTTAGATAAGAGCCTAGGTTCTGGAAAAAGCCGGTCGCAATCGCGATTGTCGGTCCCATGGTTATGACAAACATCAGCAGTAAAAACGCCAGTACCAGATTGACCTGAGATAAGCGTCTTACCCCTTTGTCCACCCCGGCGAGGATCGAGGCGATGGCTATGGCGGTAATGCCGCTAATCAAGAGCACCAGGGTGACGTTGCCTTCAGGTATGCCGAATAAATCGTGCATCCCCGCTGCGGCCTGTTGCGCGCCGAGCCCTAATGAAGTTGCCAGACCGAACAGGGTGGCGAACACGGCGAGAATATCGATTACATGCCCGGGCCAGCCCCAGACGCGCTCGCCCAAGATCGGGTAGAACACCGAACGGAAGGTTAAGGGCAGGCCCTTGTTAAACGCAAACAGCGCCAGTGCCAGCGCTACGATGGCATAAATCGCCCAAGGGTGAAGCCCCCAGTGGAAAATGGTGGCAGCCATCGCCAAGCTGGCGGCGGCAGCACTATCACCTTCCGCGCCACCTAGGGGTGCCCAGTCAGTACGCGCACCGTCTTCCATGCTAATGCCGCCCATAGCGGTGCTGAAATGCGACATTGGCTCAGAGACCCCGAAGAACATCAGACCAATGCCCATCCCGGCGGCAAACAGCATGGAAAACCAGCCAAACAGATTGAAATCCGGTTTGGCATCCGGCCCGCCAATACGGACTTTGCCCAGCGGGGAGACAATCAGCGCCAAGCAGAGAATAACGAAGATATTACCGGCGAGCAGGAAGAACCAGGACATATTGCCGGTCAGAAAACCGAAAATGGCGTCATAGATC
>DRZW01000154.1 GCA_011380105.1 Halothiobacillaceae bacterium | reverse complement strand
TGGATGCACTATCTATTTCTCCATCCATTTTTATAAAAGACCCAACCGACCATGAGCAATCAACCGATTATTCCGCAACGCGCGCTGTTAAGTGTTTCCGATAAAACCGGCATTCTTGAATTTGCCCAAGCACTGGCCGATCGCGGAGTGGAGTTGATTTCCACTGGCGGCACCGCGCGTCTGCTTGCCGATGCAGGGTTAGATGTGCGTGAAGTTAGTGAAGTAACCGGCTTTCCGGAAATAATGGATGGACGGGTTAAAACCCTTAACCCTTATATTCACGGCGGTATTTTAGGTCGCCGCGATCAAGATCAAGCGGTAATGGCCGAGCACCAAATCGCACCGATTGATCTGGTGGTGGTTAATCTTTATCCCTTTAAACAAACCATCGCTAATCCCGATTGTCGACTAGAGGATGCGATTGAAAATATCGATATCGGTGGTCCGGCCATGGTGCGTGCCGCAGCCAAGAATTACCGTGATGTTACCGTGGTGGTCAGCCCTGCGGCATATCCAAGTCTTATTGAGGCCATTGATCAAGGCGGCATCAGCCATGAAATGCGTTTTAATCTGGCAACCACAGCATTTGGCCATACCGCCGATTACGATGCCAGTATCGCGCAGTATTTAACCCTTCAGCAATCGTCCAACAGCGATAGCGCATTCCCCGAGCGGTTCGCCCTCCCATTAAAAAAAGTGATGGATCTGCGCTACGGTGAAAATCCACATCAAAAAGCAGCATTTTATATTGAGGACAACGCTCCGACTGGCAGTATTGCCACCGCTTTAATCCGCCAGGGTAAACCCCTTTCCTATAACAACTTAGCTGACAGTGATGCGGCCATGGGCTGCGTTGCACAGTTTGAGCAACCTGCCTGCGTGATTGTTAAACATGCCAATCCTTGTGGTGTAGCGATTAGCGATGATATTTCCAGTGCCTATGATCGCGCTTTTGCAACGGACCCCACCTCGGCTTTTGGCGGCATTATTGCTTTTAACCGCCCATTAGATGCTCACACCGCCCGCGGTATTATTGAACGGCAATTCGTGGAGGTAATCATCGCCCCAGAAATTACCGAAGAGGCTGCCGTCGAATTACAAGCCAAGCCGAACGTCCGTGCATTAGAAGTACCGGGGCTGGATCAGGCACGCCCCAGCGGGGTGGATGTAAAACGCATCAGTGGTGGCTTACTGGTGCAGGATGCTGATGCTGGCATGATTAGCGAAGAGGATCTTAAAGTAGTCTCTCAACGCGCACCCTCCGATATGGAAATGGCGGATCTACTATTTGCCTGGCGGGTGGCTAAATATGTGAAATCAAACGCAATTGTTTATGCAAGCAGCAATCAGACCATCGGGGTGGGCGCCGGGCAGATGAGCCGGGTTTATTCTGCAAAAATCGCTGGAATTAAAGCCCATGATGCCGGCCTGCCCGTACCCGGTGCAGTGATGGCCTCCGATGCCTTCTTCCCCTTCCGAGACGGCATTGATGCAGCAGCAAAAGCCGGTATAACCGCGGTTATCCAGCCAGGCGGCTCCATGCGTGATCAGGAAGTGATTAATGCCGCCGACGAACATAATATCGCCATGGTATTTACCGGTATGCGCCACTTCCGTCACTGAGATTAATCACGCTAGTAGGTGATTCTGCTCGCGTGATGCTCACCTTTGCCCGACTGTCAGCACCAAGAGCTCTTAATATCAGGGCGATCTGGGTCGGGTTTTTAAGCGAAGGGATTAAAGACAGACTCTTTTCTTTTTTTACGATGCCGCTTTAATTCAAATTCCAGCACAGACAGTGCTTCTTTAGGGTCAAACTTTGACTTCTCACGCCGTTCAAGCTCATTTTTGGCTTGTTTAATTAAAAGCCGCAGCGCTGATTCGTCTAATAATTCAAGATCAAACTGATCCTTCATCCATTCAAACTCGCATCTAATACCGGTTGAAAACGATGCTGGTGGCGCACAAAACGTTCGGTACGCACACGTAAATCATGGAAATAGGTTGTAACTGCCAAGGTTTTACCCACCTCAACCAGCGTAAAACCATGGCCTTGTTCTTTGTTGTATGCGCCGGTATCCAGCCATAACTGATTGCCCGCTCGAATCGGACGCTCAACGATGGTGTGCCCGGAAAAGACCCAATCAATCCCAGCTACAGCATGCTCTTTATCCGGATTTTTCTGGATTTGACGGATAATTTCTCGACCAGTCAGCAAACAATCAAACAGGCTATCATCAGGAACACGTTGCCAATAGGCCAGTTTTTTTACCCGTTCAAGCCGGGCTAGGTTCTGATCCCAATTTCGCATCGGTAACTGAGCATGCACTACACCAATGGCATCCGGCCCATTACCAACCTGAATCAATAAAGGCAGTTGGCTGATGAGATTAAACACCTCGGTTATCAAGTCAGCCCATTTGTCTTCATTGAGTTCTTCGTAGTAATCCAGCAGCCATTGCGCACCGTACAGCTCTAGCTGGTTTTGCTGGGCATCGCTGAGCTTACGCTCTATCAACGGTTGGCGCAGCTCTGCGAGCATACGCTCATGATT
>DRZW01000143.1 GCA_011380105.1 Halothiobacillaceae bacterium | reverse complement strand
TGACCCCGCAGATTGCCCGAATGGATGCGCGCAGCCTGCCCGAATCGAGCGAGCGCCGACTTTGCTATGTCGGTACCGTAATCCGGGGTTCGGGTGATGCGCTAGGCGGTTCGCGTGCCCCCATTCAGCTTGGTGGCGAGCTGTTTGGTGCCGATAACGCCACTTCTGATCATGAAGTGCTGGATCTGCTTGCTGAGTTGCTAATCGAGCTAGGCGTGCCTGAGGGGGTTTTTGATCTCGGTCATGTGGGCATCTTTCGCTCACTGGCCGAAGGTGCTGGGCTGACATCAGCGCAGATCGAATGTCTGCGTGATGCCACCGCACGTAAAGCCGTGCCGGAAATACGCACCGCACTAGCCGAATGGTCGGTTGCAGCTGACTATGCCCAGGCGTTGGTCTCGCTATGCCAGTTGAGTGGTCCAGTCGAGCAGGTTGCCGAGCAGGCCAACAGCCGCATCGCCCCGCTGCTTGATCAGTCAGGTCGGGAAGCCCTACAGCGCTTAACCGAGGTGGCGCGATTACTACAGCGCTACCACAGTGCGCGCCACCAGATACTGGTCGATCTGGCCGAGGTGCATGGTTATCATTACCACACCGGGCTGGTCTTTGCTGTTTATCTGCCTCGACTTGGTCGCGCATTAGCCCGTGGCGGACGATATAACAACATCGGAAATGCCTTTGGTCGTGCACGTCCGGCGATTGGTTTTTCCCTTGATCTGCGCGATCTGGCCGCCTTTGCCCCACGACAGGTGCGTGAGCAATTACCGGTGTATGCACCAGCTGATTCAAGCGATCCTGAGCTGCGCGAGGCTGTCTTAGCGCTGCGTCGTCGTGGGCGGCGCGTGATCAGCACAATGGATAATATTCAGAAAAAGCCCGCGCGACTTGAGCGTAGTGGTGACAATCAACAGACATGGCAGCTAGTGGAAGATAAAAACGATGGGTAAGAGTGTCGTTGTACTCGGGTCACAATGGGGTGATGAAGGCAAGGGTAAGATCGTTGATCTACTCACAGAAAACGTTCGTGCTGTGGTGCGTTTTCAAGGTGGGCATAATGCCGGTCATACCCTGGTCATCAATGGCAAAAAAACCGTTTTACATCTGATTCCGTCAGGCATTCTGCGTGACGGTGTGCGCTGTTTGATTGGCAATGGGGTGGTATTGGCCCCGGATGCGCTGATTGAAGAGATCGAGACCCTTGAGTCCGGCGGCGTGCCTGCAGCCGACAGGTTAGTGCTCTCAGAGGCATGTCCGTTAATCCTGCCGCACCATATCGCCCTTGATCAGGCGCGTGAGCGCGCCCGTGGTGAGAAAAAAATTGGCACTACCGGTCGGGGCATTGGCCCGGCTTATGAAGACAAGGTGGCACGCCGTGGCATTCGTTTGGAGGATATTTTCCACCGCGAGCGTCTAGCGGCCAAGCTTGGCGAGTTGCTGGATTATCATAATTTCGTGCTGCGTCACTATTTTCAGGCCGATACTATTGACTTTCATCAAACCTTGGACCGACTGCTGGCCCAAGCCGAGATTTTAGCGCCAATGGTCGGCGACGTGCCGGCCTTGCTCAGTCGTTACCGGGCTGAAGGTGCCGATCTGATGTTTGAAGGTGCCCAAGGTACCCTATTGGATATTGATCACGGCACCTATCCTTATGTGACCTCCTCAAATACCACCGCCGGTGCGGCTTGCTCGGGCAGTGGGATCGGGCCGCTAGAACTCGATTACGTATTAGGCATTACTAAGGCATATACCACCCGCGTGGGTGGTGGGCCATTCCCGACCGAGCTATTTGATGAAACCGGCGACCGTCTGGCCGAGCGTGGTCATGAATTTGGCTCCACCACCGGGCGCGCACGGCGTTGTGGTTGGTTCGATGCAGTCGCCCTGCGCCGCGCTGTGGAAATCAATAGTATTTCCGGCTTGTGTCTGACCAAACTCGATGTTTTAGATGGCATGGAAGAGGTGCAGATCGCCATTGGCTATGAAGTGGATGGCAAACGTCTGGATAGCGCCCCTTTCAGTGCTGAAACCTACTCCCGTTGCCAGCCGGTTTATGAAACCTTGCCAGGTTGGCAGGAAAGCACCGAAGGGCTAGAAAGCTTCGAGGCGCTGCCTGAGAATGCCCGTCAATTTATCCGGCGCATAGAAGCGCTGGCTGGTGTGCCGGTCGATCTAATTTCAACCGGGCCGGATCGTTCTCAAACTATTATGTTGCGTAATCCCTACGCATAAACACGAGCTAAAAGTCGGGTCTGATGAACACAGGGCTTTATTTTTGAAAATAAATCCGTAAAATCACCCGACTTAAACGTTTCATCCGCGACGACGTGCCCCCTGTATATAATTTAAGGGTTATTGGGTCATCGCATTAACAGGAATAGATAGAAAACTATGGTCAGGATTCGTCTGGCGCGCACAGGTGCCAAAAAGAAACCGTTCTATCACATTGTCGTTACCGATAAACGCAACGCGCGTGATAGTGGCTCGTACGTTGAGCGCTTAGGATTTTTCAACCCGGTCGCACGCGGCCAAGAAGAGCGTCTGCGTCTGGATATGGATCGTCTCGCTTTCTGGCAGGCACGTGGAGCTCAGACC
>DRZW01000045.1 GCA_011380105.1 Halothiobacillaceae bacterium | reverse complement strand
CCACAAATGAAGCACCCTGCCCTGAATCCCGATCCACAATAGCGATAATCGCCGGCATAGGAATATAGATATATTCCGGTTTACCACCAAAACGTGCCTCGAAACTGATCGCGGTTTTACTGATATGAAAATCTCGCACTGCATTCGGACTGATATTCAGTTGAATTCGGCCGTCCTGTACAAAGGCCTGCGGTACCAAAACCCCGTCAGTCGTCGCATCGACAACTAAATGAGGCACGTGACCCTGATCGACAATCCATTGATAAAAAGCCGGAATCAGGTACGGACGTTTGGATAACATAGTTCACCCGCCGCGCATTTCACGCTCAACTTCAGTCAAACTCTGTTGGAAGGTGGGTCGATTAAACACCCGATCCATGTAATCATGAATCGGCTTGGCGTTTTTGCCACTCAGCTCCACACCGTATTTTGGCAAGTACCATAACAGCGCGCCTAAGGTAACATCGGCCAGAGAGAACTCATCACTCATAAAAAAGGGCATGGCAGCGAATACCGGGGCGGCGGCCAGAATCTCTTCACGCATTTGTTTACGGGTGCGGGCTACGGTTTTTTCACCGCGCTCAAAATCCGGCAACATGCCATACCAGTCTTTTTCAATCCGATACAACGCAGTGCGCACTTTAGCTCGACTGACCGGGTCAACTGGCATTAACGGCGGATGCGGAAAACGCTCATCTAAATATTCCATAATGACCCGGGCATTAGTCAACACCAAGTCGCGGTCGGCTAAAACCGGCACTGTTCCCTCAGGGGATAAATCATGAAAGTCTTCTGGGGCGGGTTGTTCGGAAAGATCAATAATTTCAGCCGAAAGTTCTTTTTCAGCCAGAACTATCCGGGTCCGATGACAATCGGGCGTATCCGGAGAAGTGAATAAGGTCATTACCGAACGACGGTTAGAACTCGCCATCAGCGCGCCTCCATAAGACTTTATAAAACCTTAATTATAACAAAATTCCCGACCACCAGGTCGAGATTTACGCAGATAAAAAATTAAGCAAGCTTATTTGTGGTATTTGTCATGGACATCATGTCAGATCGCGTTTATGCAAACACTTGACCAGGGCAGATTAAATTTGTTCGTGCTATTCAACAGGTCGGAGTGGCCAAATCTAACAAACCCGTCAACTGGAGCTGAATCGCGGTCACAAGGAGGCTATCGTCTCTTTGACCGAGCGCGAATCACGCTTGGCGTCATAGCCAGGGTGTCAAGCCATTAAGTCTAGGTGAGCGATTGGCTAGGTCAAACAAGCCTGATTAATACACCCCGATATTTATTTATGACCCCTTAAGCAGATTTAAACCCGCCCAGGTGGTCAAACCGGGTTATTGTCATCCACAAATACATGCTCCAAGGAAAATTCAGCTGCTAGTCGATCACCTAAAAGCCGCACCCCACCGCGCTCTGTCGCATGATGGCCGGCAGAAAAATAGACAATATCTTCCTCACGAGCATAGTGAGTAGTGCGTTCGGATATTTCACCGGAAATAAATGCATCACAGCCTAAAGATTTAGCCTCAGCTATCATGTCTTCAGCCGCCCCACTGCAAATACCGATGCGTTTCAGCGGTTTTTCCATCGGACCGACCGCCATAGGGTGCCGCTGTAACTGCTGACTAAGCCTTTTACTGAGCTCATCGACCGATATCGACTCTGGCATTGAACCGCAAATCGCCAGATTGGCATGGCCGAATCGCTGTTCAACCTCAACCCCCAAAAGCTCGGCTAGCCAAGCGTTATTGCCCACCTCAGGGTGAAAGTCTAGCGGTAGATGATAGGCCACTAAATTAATATCGGCCTCTAATAAGGTTTTGATCCGTTTTTTCTTCATGCCCGTGAGTTCGGGCGGCTCGTTCTTCCAGAAATACCCATGGTGCACCAACAAAAGATCCGCGCCTAGGATCACAGCCTGATCAATCACTGGTTGACTGGCGGTAACAGCACTAACAATTTTACTAATCTGCTCACGCCCAGCTATCTGCAAACCATTAGGCACATAATCTTTAAAATCAGCCGGATTGAGTAGCTGATCACAGAATGATAGGACATCGCTAATATTGACTGAATTACTCATTGATGCGTCTCAGATTACGATTTTTCTTCATAATGCTTTACCTTATGGCTAAACAAACCCCCGAAGCAAACGCCAACCATGCCCCAGCCTGCACAAAATCGCCTTAATTCCCGGGCATTTCTGCCTTACTTTTTCACCCAAGCACTCGGGGCATTAAACGATAACGCTTTTCGGTTTGCGGTAATGTTTCTGTTCACCTACCACATTGGTGAAGATCAAAACCTTAACCTCGATGTGTTGATGAACCTTGCAGCCGGGCTATTTATTTTGCCATTTTTGCTGTTCTCAAGCTTAGCCGGGCGCATCACCGATCAGGTTGACCAAGCCACATTAGCGCGAGTGCTAAAAAGCACCGAGCTTGCACTGATGCTCGCCGCAGCGATCGCTTTTTTCTGGCAGAACATTACCTTTTTATTGGTAGTGGTTTTTTTAATGGGCACACAATCGGCTTGTTTTGGCCCACTGAAATACGCCATTCTGCCCCGATTAATTGCTACGAACATGCTTGTG
>DRZW01000010.1 GCA_011380105.1 Halothiobacillaceae bacterium | reverse complement strand
TATAAAGACAGTGTGAACTTATTATGTAACGATAGCGTGAACTAAATTATTGAGGTGATAGACAGGTGCATGCAGCATTTGAGTGGATGATCGGGCTGCGCTACACCCGTGCAAAACGGCGTAATCGCTTTGTTTCGTTTATTTCCGCAATTTCCATTCTCGGCGTCACCTTAGGGGTGACGGCGTTGATTGTGGTGATTTCGGTGATGAACGGTTTTCAGGACGAGCTGCGCGAACGGATTCTAGGGATGACCGCCCATGCTACCGTCACCGAACGTGGCGAGCAGCTTGGTGACTGGCAGGCGGTGCAAAGCCAGGTGCAGACCCACCCGAATCTGGTAGCCAGTGCGCCCTATATTCAGGCTGAAGGAATGATCTCGGCGGGCGATCAGGTTTCCGGGGCAATTGTGCGCGGCGTGCTGCCTGAGCAAGAGCAGACCGTGACCGACATCCATGAGCACATGATCGAAGGCTCGCTCGATGATTTAGCACAGGGTGGATTTGGCATTGTGCTGGGTGCTGAGCTGGCCCGAGCGCTGGGAGTCAAGCTGGGTGATTCGGTGATGCTGATTACCGCTGATGTGGCGGTCACGCCGGTTGGCGGCATGCTCCGACAGCGCAAATTTGATGTGGTGGGTGTGTTTCAGGTTGGCATGTACGAATATGACCGAGGAACGGCATTTATTCACTTAAATGATGCCCAGGCATTGTTTCGCAGCGGTGGGCGGGTAACCGGCCTGCGGTTGGCAGCGCGTGATTTATTCGATGCGCCTATATTGGCCTATGAGCTTAACGAGCAACTGGGCTACCCCTATTGGGTGCGTGACTGGACACGAACTAATGCGAACTTTTTTAAGGCTATTCAGACCGAGCGCACCGTGATGTTTATCATTTTGTCGCTGATTGTGGCGGTGGCGGCGTTTAACATTGTCTCCACGCTGGTTATGGTTGTCACCGACAAGCAGGGTGACATTGCCATTTTGCGCACTTTAGGGGCAAGTCCGGGCTCGATTATGCTGATCTTTGTCATCTCCGGGTTGGTCATCGGCTTAATTGGAACCTTATCGGGTGTAGCTGTGGGGGTGTTGTTGGCTCAGAATATTGAGGTCATTGTGCCCTTTATTGAAGGGCTAACCGGCCAGCAGTTTATGCCGGCTGATGTGTATTACATCTCAGAGGTGCCTTCGCGTTTGGACTGGCATGATGTTGGTTTGATTGGGTTGATGGCATTTGGTTTATCGTTTTTAGCCACCCTCTATCCGGCGTGGCGCGCATCCAAGGTGCAACCGGCGGAGGCATTGCGCTATGAGTGAGCAAATCGCACACACCCAGCCGGTCTTGGCGGTGCGCAATCTGTCTAAAATCTATCAGGACAGTGCATTGGAAGTGGCCGTTTTGCAGGGGATTGATCTGGATATCAATCCCGGTGAACGCGTTGCCATCGTCGGCGCTTCGGGGGCGGGTAAATCAAGTTTATTGCAGATAATGGCCGGGTTAGATAAACCTACTGAAGGCGAGGTTTGGCTGGCGGGTAAGTGTTTTTCTGCCATGGGCGAACGCCCGCGCGGTTTTTGGCGCAATAAGCACTTAGGCTTTGTGTATCAGGCGCACCATTTATTGCCCGAATTCTCTGCATTAACCAATGTTGCCATGCCGCTTCTGATCCGCCGCGAACCGCGTGCGCAGGCCGAACAAAAAGCAGCAGAACTGCTTGCAGCGGTGGGACTGGCAAACCGGGCAACCCACCGCCCCGGTGAGCTCTCTGGCGGTGAGCGCCAGCGGGTGGCCATTGCCCGTGCGCTGGTAACCCGTCCATCGGTCGTCTTGGCCGATGAGCCCACTGGTAACCTAGATACCAAAACCAGTGATGCTGTATTCGCCTTGTTAATGGAGCTCAACGAGCAAACCGGCGCGGCTGTTGTGCTGGTAACCCACGATATGAATCTCGCCGGGCGAATGGAGCGCACCTTAACCATTGCCGATGGCCGTATTGAATAAGCCATTTGGCAGAAATTTTGCAAATCGTGTCATCGGCTTGTGTCAATATCTTTGTCAAACATTGGCTCTGAAATTACCGATTGCGGTTTAACATGCAAAAAGGAACGGCTTGATGGAATACAGTCAGCAACCCCCCACGACCGAACCGCTCCATACCAATCGTCAATGCTTTCGAAAGCCCCGGTTCGCTGATGAATCGGCCACCATGGCCGATGCCTACCGGTTAATGAACGATGCTGTAATCCGGTACGGTGATGACCCGGTGGGCACGATGGCCAGCCTTGACCCCCGCGCCCCAGCGGAAAATTACCGCGATTGCTTTGTGCGCGATTTCGTCTCCGCCGGTTTTGTGATGCTGCTCGAGGGGCGCTCGGATGTGGTGCGGACGTTCTTATCCTTGATTCTGCGCCTACGCGGCCAGCAGGAAGAACTTGAAGGCCAGCAGGTGGCTCCTGGAGTGCTGCCCGCATCCTTTCGGGTGATTACCCTTGATGATGGTAGCCAGGAGTTGTTGGCCGATTTTGGCGACCGGGCAATTGGCCGGGTCGCCCCGGTCGACTCCATGATGTGGTGGACCATTATGCTGCGCGCCTATGTACGCATGACCGGTGATACCG
>DRZW01000009.1 GCA_011380105.1 Halothiobacillaceae bacterium | reverse complement strand
TGTCGAGTCCTAATCATGGAATGGCTGCTGCGTTTAATTATTCTGCTCGTGGGCGTACTGGTCATCGCCGGGATGGTCTGGGCTTATCGCCGCCATAAAAGCGAGGAAGAGATTGATCTAGGACGGGCGGCACGCATGGACCAAGAACCACCCGACCCCATCGACATGTATGTTGGTAAACCGCGGGTGGTGAAAAACCTCGATGCCGCGGGGGAAAATGCTGACCGTGCCGAGCCGAGCATTAACGCTGAGCCTCCGTCTAGTTCGCCCAGCTCCCAGCCGTTGGCCGACGACCCACTACTTAAAACCACGCCCAGCAAAGATGAGACCGATCAATGGGTGGACGGACCGCCGGCTGAACAGACTGCACCCACCGAGTCACCCTCTACTCGCAAACGCCGCTCCAAATGGTTCGGCAGCACAGCTCCAGGCCAGCCAACACATCACAACAGCGAGCCGGGTGAGTTTGAGCTAGGCGACCAACCCTCGACTGGTCACGCCAGGCAGGCCACTACCGCCCATCGCACGGCTGTAGAACGGGCACGCACCGATGATCGCGACCAGCAAACCGGTTCGATGAAGCAACGTTTTGGCAAGCACTTTACCCGTGCAGCCCAACCTGCGGCGACCCAAACCACCGCTCAACCGGATGCGACCCCCAACGCCACTAAAGACCATGAGCCCAGCGCAGCATCCGCACCATCGGCGCAGCCAGATAATCAGGAAAAGAACACAACGGCAGATGAAGCCATCCTTTCGTTGTTTATCGTCGAACGCGATCAGCAACCTTTCCCGGGAGAACGCCTGCGGGCTTTGATCGAAGAAATGGGTTTTGAATTCGGCGCCTACTCGATCTATCACTTCTCTGATCTGGCTGGTAACACTTGGTTATCACTCATGAACGCCATTGATCCCGGCACCTTTGACCCGCAAGACACCCAAAGCTTCGCCACCCCGGCGCTGGCTTTATTTATGCGTGTGCCCGGCAGCACCGGCAACCCGGAAATTGTCTTTGACCGCCTAGTCGGCATTGCCAGTGAAATGGCCTCAGAGCTCAACGCCGTGGTACTCGATGACCAGCAGCAACCCTTGGATGCCGCAGGTATTGACCGCTACCGCGATATGATCAACGCAAGAACATAACAGACCGGCGACCGGCCCTCCGGGAGCCTTTTAACGCCATGAATCCCAGCACGCGCATTCATCAGCTACGCGGTTTAATCCGCCAGCATAATTTCTACTATTACACCTTAGATGACCCGCAGATCAGCGATGCCGAGTATGACGCACTGTTTCGAGAGTTGATTGAACTAGAACAGGCCCACCCGGAGCTCGATGACCCTAACTCCCCCAGCAAACAAGTCGGCGCACCGCCGTCTACTGTGTTCTCGGCCGTTGAGCACCGGCAACCAATGCTTTCGCTGGGCAATGCGTTAGATCAGTCCGAATTCGCTGCTTTCGACCAACGGGTGCGCGAGAAATTACAGCAAGAGCCGATTACCTATCTGGCCGAGCCGAAGTTTGATGGCTTAGCAGTAAACCTAACCTACGAGCATGGTGTTCTGATCCGGGCTGCCACCCGGGGCGATGGTCAGACCGGTGAGGACGTCACCGATAATATCCTTACCATCCGCCAGATTCCCACCGTTATCGACCTGCCCGAACCGAGCTTACTGGAAATCCGGGGTGAGGTGGTGATGACCCATGCCGACTTTGCCGCACTCAACCAGCAACGCGAGCGCCGCGGTGAGAAATTATTTGCCAATCCGCGCAATGCCGCTGCCGGCTCCCTCCGGCAAAAAGACCCGAAGATCACTGCAGAGCGGCCTTTGCGATTTTTTGCTTATGGCATAGGGGCGGCAAGCGGTGTGGATCTACCCGCTACCCAGTCGGCCCTACTCGATCAGATCGAAGCCTGGGGGCTGCCCGTATCGGATCTGCGCCGCACGGTTATCGGGGTGGATGAATCTTTTGCCTTACAAGATCAGCTCGCTGCACAGCGACCGACCTTAGCCTTTGATATCGACGGGGTGGTGTTTAAGGTCAACGACCGCCGGGCGCAGGAACAGCTCGGCTTTGTCGCCCGCGCACCGCGCTGGGCAATTGCCTACAAATTCCCGGCTGAGGAGAAAATCAGCCGTATCGAGGCGGTGGATTTTCAAGTCGGCCGCACCGGTGCCATCACCCCGGTGGCCCGGGTTACCCCGGTGGCAGTCGGCGGTGTGACGGTAGCTAATATCACCCTGCATAATATGGATGAAATCCAGCGCAAAGATCTGCGCATTGGCGATGCGGTCTGGGTGCGCCGCGCCGGGGATGTAATCCCGGAAATCATCTGCAATATCCCCGAACAGCGCCCAGCGGATGCCAAGCCGATCACCCTGCCCGAAACCTGCCCGGAATGTGGTTCAGCAATTATCCGCGATGCCGATCAAGCCGTGGCCCGATGCAGCGGCGGGCTGTTTTGTCCGGCTCAACGCCGTGAGGCCATCCGCCATTTTGCCTCACGCAAGGCGATGAATATCGATGGGCTGGGCGATAAGTGGATAAGCTTATTTCTAGAGCAGGGTTTGGTGGCGCATGTTGATGATCTGTTTTACTTACAGCGCGACCAAC
>DRZW01000214.1 GCA_011380105.1 Halothiobacillaceae bacterium | reverse complement strand
GTCTAATCCACCCCGCGGGCGCGGTCAGCATAAAAACGGGCCTTAAATTCAGCAAAGGCGTCTTCGGCAATCGCCGCGCGCATTTCACGCATCAGGGTTTGATAATAATGCAGATTATGGATGGTATTAAGCTGCGCACCTAATGCCTCGTGGGTACGATCGAGATGCTTGAGATAAGCACGCGAGTAGTGCCGACAGGTGTAGCAATCACAGGATTCATCCACCGGCCGGGTATCGCGGCGAAATTTGGCATTACGCAGGCGAATATCACCAAACCGGGTAAACAAGTGGCTGTTGCGCGCATTGCGGGTCGGCATCACGCAATCAAACATATCCACCCCGCGCGCCACCGACTCCACTAAGTCCTCAGGCTTGCCAACGCCCATTAAATAACGTGGCTTATCGGTGGGTAACAGCGGGGTGGTGGCATCCAAGACTCGGTTGCGCTCCTCTAGCGGCTCGCCAACCGATAGCCCGCCGATGGCATAGCCATCAAAGCCTATCGATTTCAATCCAGCCACTGAAGCCGCCCGCAATTGCGGGTACATCCCGCCTTGCACAATACCAAAGACTGCCCGGTCACTATCAGCAGGCTTGTGTTGATCAAAAGCTGCGCGCGAACGCTCAGCCCAGCGCAAAGAGAGCTGCATGGATTCCCGCGCCTGGGCTTCGGTCGCAGGATAAGGGGTGCATTCATCGAAAATCATATGAATATCCGAACCGAGCAGATGCTGGACCTCCATGGCCCGCTCCGGGCTAAGCATAATTTTGGCACCATCTACCGGCGATGAAAAAAGAACACCTTCTTCGGTAATTTTGCGCATTTTTGCCAAAGAAAACACCTGAAAACCACCCGAGTCGGTCAAAATCGGTTTCTCCCAATGCATAAAATCATGCAGATCACCATGCAGATTGATGATCTCCGTACCGGGACGGAGCATTAAGTGGAAGGTGTTGCCGAGAATAATTTCGGCGCCTAATTCCATTACCGCCTCCGGGGTCACGGCCTTGACCGTGCCGTAAGTTCCTACGGGCATAAAGGCGGGGGTCTGAATCGTACCGCGCGCAAAATGCAGCACGCCCCGGCGCGGTTGGTCGGCTGGTGCGTTTTCACTAATCTTGGCTAATTCAAACTTCACCCGCGTTCTCCTGACGGTCAAGCAGCATGGCATCACCAAATGAGTAAAATCGATAACCTTGCTCAATGGCTTTTTGATAAGCCGCAAGCACGCGCTGATGCCCGGCAAAGGCCGAAACCAGCATCAACAAGGTCGATTGTGGCAAATGAAAATTGGTCAACAGCCGGTCGACAACATATATCTGCTGCCCGGGATACAAAAACAAATCCGTATCGCCAACAAACGGTTTAACGAGCCCCTGCTTGGCCTGTTCCGGGGCTTTTCTGGCAGCGGACTCCAAGGCGCGCAACGCGGTTGTGCCGATGGCAATCACCCGGCCACCCGCCGCTCGCGTTCTGGCAATCGCATCGACCGTTACTTGCGGCACATCGATCCACTCACGATGCATTTGGTGCTCAGCAATACGCTCAACACGCACCGGCTGGAAGGTGCCTGCACCCACATGCAAGGTTACCTCGGCGGTATGCACACCGCGCGCCTTGATTTGTTCGAGCAATGCGGTGGTCAGATGCAATCCGGCAGTGGGCGCAGCAACCGCCCCATCGTGGCGAGCAAAAACGGTCTGATAGTCCGTTCGGTCCTGAGCATCATCCGCCCGCTGGATATAAGCGGGCAGAGGCATGTGTCCGTCTTGTTTCAACCAGCCTAACAAGTCCAGCCCCGCCGGGCCCGACTCCCAGCGGACAATAAACAGATCACCCTCACGGCCTACAACCGTTAAGGTGACCTCGCCTTCCATATAGAGCTGCTGTCCTATTTTAGGTGCTCGGCTGGCACGGATATGGCACAGTGCCGTGTCCGCAGCCGTCAGGCGCTCCAATAAAAACTCGACCCGCCCGCCGCTGTCTTTCCGACCGGATACCCGTGCGGGAATCACCCGGGTGTTATTAAGCACGAGCAAATCACCGGCCTGTAACTGCGCGGGCAGATCAGAAATATGCGCATGACGGGCTAATTCAGCAGGCAAGTCAGCAGGTAAAATCATCATCCGCGCAGATTCACGCGGCTCTGCCGGGCGGGAGGCAATCAGGCCTGGCGGCAGCTGATAATCAAAAAGCTTGGTTTTCATTTGGGCGCTAGTGTATCAGCAAGCTACGGGTTGCTGAACTTCAGATAGCCCGACTTCAAAAGGCGGCTTTCCACCCAATCAAGCTGAGAAAAGCGAGAAGATAGAAGTTCTTGAAACAAAAAACGCCCAAAACAAGGCGTTTTTTAGTAAAGCGAAAAGCGATAGGGGCGTTGCGGCCAAATCAAATCCATGAGCGGATTTATCCTAAACCCGATACATCTTGTGTTTCTAAGGCAAAACCAACACCCTGTCTTTTGCCTTAAAACCGACAAACGCACTGTTTTCTAATTGCCTCCGACAACCTGCCGACCGTCCTAGCCAGCGCACAATGCAATCTCCGATGCCAAACGTGCTTATCCTAAGCATCCATCGGCGGCAGGCCATCCACACCTTAGCCGATAGAGCACAAGCT
>DRZW01000044.1 GCA_011380105.1 Halothiobacillaceae bacterium | reverse complement strand
TCACGAGTTTGCATGGGTTATTACTCCTGCATAAGTTATTAGATAATTAAGAAATAAAATTTAGTTGGTTTTCTTTTAAGTAAATCGAAAAAATGCAACATTGGTTTTTTTCAACATTGGTTTTTTTTAAGAACATAGAGACAGCCAATGGATGATTTTCGTAGTTGGTACTGGCTGGAGACCGTAGTTGACCTAGGCGGGCTGAAACCGGCATCCAAACGCCTGTGTCGTACTCCCTCGACCATCAGCCATGCCATCAAACAACTAGAAAAACGCATTGGCGTCCAGCTGGTTAAGACACGCTCGCGGCGCATTGAGCTGACCGATGCCGGGCGCATCTTGTTAGAACACATGCGCCCGTTGATTCGTGAGCTGGAAGGGGTGGAGAATATTATCACCCAGTTTCGTGAAGGCGGTCCTGCGGTAGTACGCCTGGCGGTAGATCAGGCCGTAGATCAGACCTGGGTAATCGCGGCACTAAGTACATTCACCCAAGCCTACCCGCATGCCCGCATTGCTTTACACGAAACCGTTTTGCGTGGTGGGCCGACATTGTTTTTGAACCGGGATGTGGAGATCTATATCGGCTCGGAAAGCATTGATGAGTATACCGCACTGAATTTAAATGAAGTTACCTTTGTGCCCGTTGCCGCTGATAACCACCCCTTGGTTGCACAAGGCGAGCAGGGGCTACTAAGCGACCCGCAGTTGCGTCAGTATCGCCAAATTGTAATCCGAGACTCAAATCCAAATCACGCTTCTAACAGCGGGTGGCAGGGTGCAGCTCAGCGTATAACAGTGGATCATCAGCACACCGCCTTGGCGATGATTCGTGAAGGGTTGGGTTTTTCATGGCTGCCCGAGCATGTGGTGGCCGAAGCCTCTGGCATTACTAGGCTGAATGTCAGCGATTTTATGTATGAATATGCACCCGTTCGGTTATATCGGCATGCCATGGTGATGGCAAATCCAGCCCACGCTCAATTGGTTTCCACACTGTGCAGCTATGGTGCTGAATTTACTGAATAAACCTGCAATTTTAATATAAGACACAAAAAACCCCGCTCTCTTTAAAGCAGGGTTTTTTCGATCTCGAAGTCTATTGGCTTGGCAGAGATCGATCACGG
Source organism: Halothiobacillaceae bacterium (assembly GCA_011380105.1). Taxonomy (GTDB): domain Bacteria; phylum Pseudomonadota; class Gammaproteobacteria; order Halothiobacillales; family Halothiobacillaceae; genus Guyparkeria. The sequence goes on along the minus strand of DRZW01000044.1, from coordinate 1,503 downwards.
GCTTTATGCATGCCTACTCTGAGGTGATTGCCTCAAATTTGGCCAGCAGTTGGTCTTCCGTTTCTTCATTTTCCGGATCGGTGATAATGCAATCAACCGGACAGACCTCAACGCACTGTGGCTCATCATAATGACCTACACACTCGGTACATAATGCCGGTTCAATTTCATAGATCTCATCGCCTTGTGAGATCGCACCGTTTGGGCACTCTGGTTCACAAACATCACAGTTGATGCACTCATCGGTAATCAGCAGAGACATGCAGATTCCTCCTACAGATAAATATCGGCTTTTAGGTCTAGCCGTTATAATAACAATTATCTTAGTATTTTACTCAGATTTTTTTTAACCAGTCCTGAAATTCTAACGGAATTGGGCATCCAAAGCCATGGCGACGGGTTCTGGCACCATACTGGTCACATCGCCACCTAAGAGCGCAAGCTCACGAACCACACTAGATGAAATGACACCCAAGTCTTCGGCGGGCGATAAAAATACCGTTTCAATGCTCGGATCAAGCCGCCGATTTACTGCAGCAAGTTGGATTTCATACTCAAAATCACTGACTGCACGCAGGCCGCGGACAATCGCCGTTGCCGAATGGTCCCGTGCAAAATCCACCAACAGGCCATCAAAACCCACTACCTTGATTTTAGACTGATTGCCTAATGCCTGCTCGGCCAATAAACAGCGTTTTTCTAGCGAGAACAGCGGTTGCTTGCTGTTGTTTGCGGCTACCGCGACGATCACCTCATCAAATAAACAAGCAGCACGCCGCGCTAAATCAATATGCCCCAAGGTAATGGGGTCAAAGGTGCCTGGATAAACCGCAATTCGGTTCACACGCGCCTCCCTCATGAAAAAATCATGTAAATGCCCAGCAATACCAACACACCGGCAAAAACCCGCTTTAGGGTTTTTGCCGGTAGTATATGGGCAAGCTTCGCGCCAATCGGAGCAAATATTACGCTAAAAACCGCGATTCCAGCCAGTGCCGGCAGGTAAATATAACCGAGATTGTATTCAGGTAGCCCCTCAGCTGCCCAGCCAGCCACTATGTAGCCCACCGCACCGGCGGTGGCTGTCGGCAGCCCCAGTGCGGCGCTGGTTGCTATCGCATTGCGCGCGGCGATATTGCAATACAAGAAAAACGGGGTGGTTAGCGCGCCACCACCCATGCCCATAATAGAGGCAATACTACCTATGATGGTGCTTGTTCCGGCCAAGGGAAGCGTTCCGGGTAATTGACGAGCTGCCGGTGGCTTCTTACCAAAGCCAATCTGTAAGGCAAGCGCAATCTCTAAAAGCCCGAACAGAACCTTCAGCCAGGTACCGGGCAGATAATGCGCGATGGTTGAACCAATTAACGCGCCGATGATCATCCCGGGAGCAAATCGGGCAAATACCGACCAAAGCACCGCACCGTGACGATGATGACTGTATACCGAGCTAATGGAGGCCAGCACAATCGCCGCTAGTGAAGTTGCAATTGCAATATGAAC
>DRZW01000210.1 GCA_011380105.1 Halothiobacillaceae bacterium | reverse complement strand
CTTACGTTGAAAGGGCATTCTGGCGCGGTTATGACGATCAATTGGTGAAAGGAGGAGACAATGTCAAGGTGGTGCTCTAACCAGCTGAGCTACGCGCCTATTGCGTGAACGAGCCAAATGTTACTGGTCTGCTTAATGTCCGTCAAGCCTTTTTTGACGCGCTTTGTAGATTATTAGATTAAGCTAATATTCGTTTCAGTAACTAGCCTAATTTGTAAGTAGGTGGCCTTGTTATGAAGAACAGCTGTAATGGGATACGCCACCGGCATTAAAAAATGACATGGGTTTGAGTTGGTAATGCTTTTCGGCGATGGCGGTGGTTTGTTCCTCGTATGGTTGGGTCAGAACTCTTTGAAGTTCATGGATTAGGGTGTAATCACCCGCTGCGGCTTGTTGATAGGCCGGCACAATTAGCCATTCGCGCCAGCTGTATTTTGGGTTGACTTGCTTCATCTGTTTGGCGATGTGGTTTCGCAGTTGTTCTTTTTTAGTCTGGGAGCGTGTTTTATCTTCCAAGCCAATCGCTACGCGCCAATTGTGCAGCCATTGTGCCCAGCGGGCCTTAGTTTCCTCGGGGGTGGGCGTTGGGTTCGTAGAATGACTATGATCTGAAAATCGCAGGCCGGTATAGAAAGTTTTGTTCAGATCGGTCATGCTTTCGGGGATGTTTGAAAGCTCGCGGAAAAAGAGGGTGTAATCCAGTGGGGTTGTTGTCATCAGGCTGATAAGTTCTTGGAATAGTTCTGAATCGAATGTATTTAGCCCTAATTTAGCTGCCCACATTTTTTCCATCTTGGTTTGCATTAGTGCGGGGAAAAGCACCTCAATTGCTTTAAGCTGTTCGAGTTTTTTAGGATGGTTTGCCAGCAAGGGGCGCAGTGCTGCACAAAATGTTGAAAAGTTCTTTGCCGCTGCCACTGGCTGATTTAAAAAGCTAAAATGATCCCCGCCGCCAGTCCATGGTTGGTAGTTTGGGTTGAATACATCGCAAAAGCCAAAGGGGCCGTAATCTAGGGTAAAACCCCCGGCAGCGCAGTTATCGCTATTAAAGTTGCCTTGGCAGTAGCCCACGCGAATCCAGTTGGCGACAAGATCAGTTAGGCGTTCGGCGAATGCTTCGGCTAACAACACCACTTTTTCGCCCATATCTTGTTTTTGATCAATTACATCGGCATATTCACGGTCAATCAGGTGGCTGACGATCTGTTCCAGTTCTGCCAGAGCGTGGGGGTGTGCGTTGTTACGAGCTCTGCGAGCAAAAAGCTCAATCTGGCCGACTCGGATGAAAGAGGGTGCAACTCGGGTGGTGACGGCGACAGGCTCTGGACCCACTCTATCGGGGTTTGCTGATGTTGAGCCTTTTGTGTACCAAGGCCGTTGAACCGTTTCGGTTTTTGAAACCATTAGGCTTAATGAGCGTGTTGTCGGCACGCCCAATGCGTGCATATGCTCTTGTGCCAGAAATTCGCGAACACTGGAACGGAGTACGGCTCGGCCATCTGCGCCTCTGCAGTAAGGCGTTTTGCCGCCGCCTTTGAGTTGCATTTCCCAGCGCTGGCCATGAATATCGACTTCGAGTATCGAAATGGCCCGGCCATCCCCATAGCCATTACCAGTTTGAAAAGGGCACTGTTGATTAAACTCTGTACCAAAAATGGAAAGCGCGTAACCACATGCCCAGCCAAGCTTGCGCATCGGTGCGGGTGCCGCGCTGAGGTCGCCGGAGAACATGCGAATAAAGTCATCAGTTTTCGCCAGGCTGTCTGCAAACCCAAGTTCTTGGAAAAGAGTCGGGCTGTGCGCGACATATTCCGGGTTTTTGATCGGTGTTGGTCTGACAGGTACGTAATGACCGGAAAAAACTTGCCGTGGCGCGTAATCGATGCCATCGGGTTTTGCTTCTGGGTCGCGGTTTAGTGTTTCCAGCAGCGAATAGTCAGCAAAGGTAGCGATCTCCTCAAGAGTGGCCTTGTTGGGTTTTTGGGGTGTATTGTCGTGTTTTTTCATGGCAACCCCTGAAAACGCTTGCCTTACATCAGGCGGCGAGTTCATTTGCGGTGATGTTTTTCAATTAAATTGTCCGGGTTTGGTTCGCGGATCAAACTCACTATTGCAACGGGAGGTTTGATACCGAAAAATACCTGATTGGGTGTTTTCTTGCCAAGGCATTTCCTTGCTCGATCGTTGAGGCTCTTAATGACGTACTGGAGATCCGGCGCATGGCGCAATCGTCGCAGATCATCAGCAGGATGCTTTGCGCTGTGGCAATTTTCGCCAGTCGCTCGCCCACCGGATCACCCGCGCGCAAGGTAAAGAGGTTGTCGTCAAAAAACATCATGCCCGCCACCTCGGCCCCATACTTCCTGGCCTCGCGCTGCGGCAGGATTATGCGGACGAGCTGGAAGGTGGCGGCTATCGGCGTAGCAAAAATATAGGCAACTTTCGTAGGATTGGTTCTTTCGGTCAGAGTTGCGTGGGGTTTGGCGCGTCGCCATAGACGCTTTGTGGGTCAAATGTCTTGGTACTTTCGGTAAAGCTTAGGGGTTGCCCGGCCTCATCCCCCACCGGCACGGCACGATAAAAGCACGAGCGATACCCCACATGGCACGAGGCGCCCGAGCCTGCGACCGTGACGCGCAGCCAGATCGCATCCTGATCGTCG
>DRZW01000211.1 GCA_011380105.1 Halothiobacillaceae bacterium | reverse complement strand
TTTATTCTCAAGCGCTGCTGCCCCGGTAGATTTATCTGCTATCAAATCTTCGCTCTGCTCAGGGGGCTGCTCAGGGAAGATAGAGACAAACGAGGCATAAAAAGCAGCCCAGCCCAACGGTACCACCAAGAAGGCTGAGATGAATAGGGTAAGAGGGATTGTCATTGCCATCAGCAGCCAGAGCGCGCCTAAGATCAATAGTGGCAACCAGTTGCGAAAGGTAGCAAAGAAACTCGCTGCAAATGCCGCTTTTAAGGCAAAGCCGCGTAACACAATCAACGGCACAGCATAGAGGGTCATCGCCAGATACAACCCCCAGACTACCACAACCACTAACGCAGCAGTCAGCATTAACCCCGGACTCATCGATGAGAGCAGCATGGCTGCCATTTCAGCCTGATCCATTTGATCGCCACCAGCGATCTCCATTGCCTTCGCGTCAGCCCCAGCACCAATAACCGCGCTGATAATCAGCAATAACAAAAGATTAAAGACAATGCTAACCGTTGCCACCCCCAGCAGTGACTGCCACGGGGCGTTCCCAGAAAACTGCGAAAATAAAAGATCAAAGCCAATTGGCTGCTCTTTCGCCAGCGGTTCGGCCTCAGAGCGTTCTAAAATCTCAGCAATACGGGCAAAAACCACTACCAGCCCACCTGATAGAAACGGCCCGAGCAACGCGGGTAATAGCAGTCCGACCATGGGCATCAGACTAGAGACGATTAGTAGCAGATACATCAGCGTGACCCCACCGATCACCAGCCCCGGTCGGGTTTTAAGTAAAATCCATCCACCTGCGATCCAACGCAGTCCTGATCCAGCCGGTCTTTTAAGCATTGCTCTCTTCTTAAAATTTGTGCAAAAGGTGTTCGCGTCGCATTAAGTGCTTATTGGCAATCACCTGTTTAACTAACCAGAAAGTCTGGGAGAATTAAAGGAACAAACAGGCTTTACGATGGTTATCTTACAACGAATTTGGTCAGATGCCTCAATGGCCTTTGCGTGATTCGAGTTAGAATGCGGTAAGTTGATTATTTATGTGCTTTACATAGAGACCGTCACGAGTCAAGCCGCGCGCAAGTAAAAATCCGAGCAGCCTGTCAAACGGCATGTGCCAGCTAACGCGACAAGTGGTTGACTTTTGCGCCGCATATTGGAATCGTCGGGAGGACTCTTAAACATATGGAGATCGGAGAAACATGCTTAAAGCAATTTTATTTGATGTAGATGGCACACTGGCTGACACCGAGCGTAATGGGCACCGTCCGGCATTTAATCTGGCTTTCAAGGAAGCCGGGATTAACTGGCATTGGGATGAGGATACCTACGGCGAGTTATTGTCTGTTACCGGCGGCAAGGAGCGCATTCGCTATTACATTGAGCAATATAACCCGAGCCTTCCAAAGGTCCGCGATCTTGATGAATGGATCGCCGGATTACATCAGGCCAAAACCAAACACTATCTGGCATTACTCAAAAAAGGCGATATTCCGTTGCGACCAGGGGTAGCACGCTTAATTAACGAGGCGCGGGATAAAAACCTGCGCCTGGCTATTGCCACCACAACGACGCCGGAGAATGTAACCGGCCTGCTCACCGCCACCTTAGGTGCACAAAGCTTAGATTGGTTTGAGGTGATTGCAGCCGGTGATATTGTCCCCGCCAAAAAGCCAGCACCGGATATTTACAATTACACGCTGGAAAAACTGCAGCTATCAGCAAAGGAATGCGTAGCTATAGAAGACTCACACAACGGGGTGGTTTCAGCGCGACAGGCTGATTTAACCGTCATCGTGACTGCCAATCCGTACACCATTGGTGATGATTTTTCCGGTGCATCCGCCGTTCTCTCCGATTTAGGCGAGCCAGAGCGGCCCTGTCAGCGTATTTCCGGTTGTGAACCAACCCATGGCTATGTGGACTGTGCCTTTCTTGGCTACTGTCTACCTGGTTAAACCAAGCTAGTCACCGCAGGGTAATTTGCTGATAATTAACTGATAAGCCCTGCGGATGTCTCTAGAATAATTGGCAAGTTTGTGGGTTACATCACCGCACCACCGCTCCGGAAAGCCGATTTGGTGCAAATGCAGCGGCTGCGGGTCAGAATAAATCGAACCGCTGATGCCCTTTTAGCCAGTCAGGTCGGACATTGCGATGTTTTTCGTGAGGCTTTTAATGAGATCTCAGAGGTGCAAAGCTGGTTTATGGCTGCTTGCAGCAATCTGTTGCAATGACAAGCGTGCCTGCCGGTCGGATTTATAACCACAACTCTAATGGTGCGTAATGCACCATGGCGCGGAGCACATCGGTACGGGTCACCACCCCTACGATTCGCGGCGGGGTTTGTTCTTGGTCAAGCACCGGCAAGCCCCGAATATCCTGCTCCAACAATACCCGCGCTAATTCACGGATATTGGTGTTAGGACTGGTCACCAACACATTACGCTGGGCGATCTGCTGTACCGGCAGTCGCGCGAGGGTTTGGTAACGCACCTGTTGGCGGGTTAAATCGCCGCGGGTTACAATCCCGCTAAGATCTCCGTTTTTATCGACTACGGGCAGTAAACCAATATTATGCTCGGCTAACATCGCCCGCATTTTTGCAATCGAGTCGTCCTCGCGAATGGTGATCGCCGGAGCTGACATGATCTGATGAACGAGTGAAACC
>DRZW01000207.1 GCA_011380105.1 Halothiobacillaceae bacterium | reverse complement strand
GGCCTGTTTGAAACCATTCTGGTTGATAATCAAACCATCTATGCCTGGCCGGAGCACTATGCGCGCCTGTCTGCCGGCTTAAACCGCCTTGGACTGCCGGAGGTGGCCCCGAAAGATCTTCTTGCCCGTCTTAACGCCGCGGCTCGTTGCACAGGCGGGGTTTCGGTGGCGAAAATTCTGATCACCGCCGGTTGTGGGCCGCGGGGTTATGTGCGCTCAGAAAACCCCGCCCTGACGATTCGCGTCTGGGCCAATTTGCTACCCAAACTAAATTCAGCACCGCTATCGGTGGGCATCGCCGCCCACCCAATCAGCGCCATGCCCTATCTGGCGGGTTTGAAAACCCTGAATCGACTCGATCAGGTGCTGGCGGCTAATCCTGTCCGGCAGGATATTGATGAGCAGTTGCTCACCGATCATCAAAACAGGGTAGTTTGCGCGACAAACAGTAATTTTTTCTGGCGCGAAGGGGAGCAGTGGTTCACCCCGCCGATTACCGAAGGGGGGATTGAGGGCACCCGTCGCGCGCTGTGGATTTGCCGGCTTGGAGCACGACAGCAGCATGCCGCTTTAGGACGGCTGGCTTTGGCTGAACAGGCTTTTTTATGCAATGCGGTGAATGTCTATCGCCCGATTGCCCATTTGCAGGGCAGGGCTTTGACCGAAGCCTCACCACCCCAGTCTGCGGCGTTGGTGGCTGTAAATGGGGGTTATCAATTCCACGAAACCGCAGCTTCATTTGACTGTCTTCATGCCGATGCTGATAACCACCTGAAACAGAATTGCTGGTCCAAGATCCGGGGAATGAATCCATGAAACGTGTGCTTGCCGCAATCGTTATCTGGGCTATGGTGATGGCGCTGCTGGTGGGGGTTGGTTTTGGCTTCCAATGGCTACAAAAAAGCTGGCAGCAGCCGGTAGTCGATACCGATACCGAATTTGAAATCCACTCCGGCATGAGCATGAAGCAAATCGCGGCACAGTTGCATGAGCTCAATCCGGATATGCCAAACGAGTTTATTGAGTTTACCGCCAAACTGACTGGCCGTGCCACCCGCATGCAGGCCGGTGTTTACCAAATTCCTGCCGGTGCCACGCTTGATGAGATCTTAACGCGTTTTGCATCCGGTGATGTGATAGTCCGTTACATCAGCTTGCCTGAGGGGTATACCGTCGCGCAGGCGTTAGAGCGCATCTGGGCAAACGAGCACATCGAAAAAACCTTAGATGCGGACAGCCCGGAGGAAGTGATAAAAGCACTGGGTTTGGAGGTCACAAGCCTTGAGGGGTGGTTATTTCCAGACACCTATCAGATATCGACAAACACCACTGATGAAAGCTTAATCCGCCGTGCGCATCAACGCATGAAGACCATACTGGAATCGGTTTGGGCCGAGCGCGATCCAGAAAGCGTGCTTCAAGACCCATATGAGGCGTTGATTCTCGCTTCTATCATTGAAAAAGAAACCGCGATCGCCCACGAACGTCCGATGGTGGCCGGGGTGTTTAACAATCGCCTGAAAATTGGAATGCGCCTGCAAACCGACCCCACCGTGATCTATGGCATGGGCGATGACTTCCCCGGCGTGCTGACCCGCGAGCACCTGCGTATCGATACACCGCATAATACCTACACCCGCGATGGTTTGCCGCCAACCCCCATCGCCCTGCCATCGAAAGCCTCACTGCAAGCAGCGGTAAATCCAGCCAAGACCGATGCGCTCTACTTTGTAGCTGATGGTAGCGGTGGTCATGTTTTTTCCCGTACCTTCGAGGAGCACAACCGAGCGGTTGCCCGCTGGCGGGCTTTTCAGCGCGAGCAACGTGCAAATCAGGGAGAGTAGCTTGAAGGGTTTATTTATTACGCTGGAAGGCATTGAAGGGGCAGGTAAAACCACCGCGCTTTCGGTGTTGAAAGACTGGTTTGAAGCCCAGGGGAGGGTGGTCTGTGCCACCCGTGAACCGGGCGGCACCCCCTTGGCTGAAGAAATACGCACTATATTAAAAGCCCCGCGCAGCGAACCGGTAGTCGAACACACCGAATTATTGCTTATGTTTGCAGCTCGCGCTCAGCATGTAGAGCGGATCATCCGGCCTGCCTTGGCTCGAGGTGAGGTGGTGCTCTGTGACCGCTTTACCGATTCTAGCCTGGCCTATCAGGGCTATGCGCGCGGCGTGGCGCTGGAAAAAATTACCCAGCTAGCGGATATGGTTCATCCCGATTGCTGGCCTGACCGCACCTTTTGGTTGGATTTGCCCGTGGAACAGGGCTTAGCGCGGGCGGCCGGTCGCGGTGGGTTTGATCGTTTTGAACAAGAAAAAATCGCCTTTTTTAAGCAGGTTCGTGCCGGATTTGCCGCCATTGCTGCCCGCCAGCCTCAGCGGATAGTGCGGATTGATTCTTCAGGTACGGCTGACACGGTGGCCCGTCAGTTAATCGAGTCGGTATCACAATGGTGAGTGCAGATCAAAAAACCGCTTTGGGTGATGAACAAAAGGTGTTGAGCGCGCACCCTGAAACCGTGGCCCATACCCCTTGGTTGCAGGAGAGCTGGGCGGGATTATTAGCCCGTCGTCAGGGCGGGCGTCTTGGCCATGGCCTGCTGTTTCAGGGGCGGCTGTCATTGGGGCTAACCGAGCTGGTCGATACCTTCGCCCGGCTATTGCTC
>DRZW01000208.1 GCA_011380105.1 Halothiobacillaceae bacterium | reverse complement strand
GGCTGACTTTACCGCAAACTTAACCTGTGCTAAGTTTTATAGCATAACTAAAACAATCCTGGAGCAAACCCATGAATTGCAACTTTATGCCATTCAAGATCAAAATTGTTGCCATCATAGCCACCTTCTTTTTGCTGTTTGGCAGCATCGGGCACGCTGATGAGCGGTTAAACGTCGTGGCCACCACTGGCATGATTGCTGATACAACCCGCGCCATTGGTGGTGAGCATGTCACGGTGCAGGGGTTAATGGGCCCCGGTGTTGATCCCCATGCCTACCGGCAGACCCGTAGCGATATCCGCGCGCTGACCAACGCGGATCTGGTTTTATGGCATGGGCTGTACCTAGAAGCCCAGCTTGATTCATTTTTAAAAAATCTTAGCAACCGCAAGCCGGTTTTCGCATTAGGTGAACGAATTGACCCTTCGTTGCTACTGGCTGACGAGGATCACCCTGACCGCCCAGATCCGCATATTTGGATGGACCCTGAACTGTGGCAATTAGTCAGCATGGAAATCCGCGATATCTTAATTGAGCAATACCCGGAAGGTGAATCGACTTTCCGGAAAAACGCCGAGGATTATCAACAACAGTTGGCGGCTTTATCTGATTATGTCACTGAAATCACCCAGACAGTGCCTGAGTCGGCCCGCATTCTGGTGACCGCGCACGATGCCTTTGGATATTTCGCGAATGCTTATGGATTTGACGTGGAAGGCATTCAAGGCATATCTACCGAATCTGAGGCGGGACTAAACCGCATTCGCGAGCTAGTCGATTTACTGGTCGATCAGCAGGTTAAAGCGGTTTTTGTGGAGAGTTCTGTTTCTGACCGCAATATCCGCGCGTTAATCGAAGGGGCAAAAGCTCAGGGGCACGATGTCATTATAGGTGGCGAGTTATTCTCCGATGCGATGGGGCCGGAAGGTACATATGAAGGCACCTATATTGGTATGATAGATCACAACGCTACGACTATTACCCGCGCTTTGGGCGGCGATGCGCCAAGCAAAGGCATGCAGGGTAAGCTAACGCCTTAAAACGCCACAGGTTCTAAACATGCCCGCAAACCTAGCGGATCAAATCTCCAACCATCCAGCCCCGTTACACGTTACGGGGCTGAGTGTTTCCTACGGGGACAAACCCGCAGTACAGTCGTTAGACTTAAACGTAGCACCGGCCAGCATGACTGCAATTATTGGCCCTAATGGCGCGGGAAAATCGACCACGCTTAAAGCCATTCTTAATATCATTCCGAAGCTAAGCGGCCAGGTGCGTTTTTTTGGCCAACCGCTTAATAAAATCCGGCGCAAGATCGCCTATGTTCCACAGCGGGCAACCATTGATTGGGATTTTCCAACGCGGGTTTTTGATGTCGTGCTCATGGGGCTATACCCCCAACTCGGTCTACTAGGCTGGGTGCGATCACAGCACCGCCGGAAGGTCAAAGATTGCCTAGAACGCGTTGGCCTGGCCGAATTCGCCGATCGACAGATCGGGGCGTTATCCGGCGGACAGCAACAACGGGTTTTTTTAGCCCGCGCATTGGCACAGGATGCGGAGCTTTATTTACTGGATGAGCCCTTTGCTGGTGTCGATGCCGCCACCGAACGAGCCATCATCCAAGTGTTACATCAACTAAAAGCACAATCCAAAACAGTCGTGGCCGTACACCATGACTTGGCAACGGTGCAGGATTATTTTGATCAGGTGGTGATGATTAATATCCACCAAATTGCCGCAGGCCCGGTTGCCAGCACCTTTACCGCTGAGAATCTGCAACGCACCTATGGCGGAAAGTTATTGGCCGCACAGTTACAGCAACTTGGTCTGGAACCGGCCTGATGCTTTTCGAGGCACTGACACTACAGCTCGGCTATAACGCAAGCCTAGTTGCAATAGGCGCGGCACTGCTGGGTTTTGCTGCCGGCGCGAGCGGCAGTTTTTTATTTTTACGCAAACGGGCGCTGGTTTCCGATGCCATCAGCCATGCCACCCTGCCCGGCATTGCGCTGGCCTTTATGCTGATGGTCGCTATGGGAGGCGATGGGCGCAACTTATTGGGCTTGCTGTTAGGTTCAGCGCTCTCGGCCTGGGCGGGTTTGTTGGTCATTCAATGGCTAACCCAACATACCCGCCTGCGTGAAGATGCCGCGATTGGCGCGGTGCTCTCGGTATTTTTTGGCTTTGGCGTGGTGCTATTGACCATTATTCAAACCTTCTCCACAGGCCGTCAGGCCGGGTTACAAGATTTCTTGCTAGGCGCAACCGCCGGAATGCTCTACGCCGATGCCATTACCATTATCATCGGTGGCGCATTAGCAGTTTTGGCCGTCATTATTTTTCGTCGTCCCATGACGCTGGTCGCCTTTGATGCCTCCTTCGCCGCCGCTAATGGTTACCCAGTGCGGTTAATCGATTTGGGCATTATGGCGCTGGTACTGGCCGTTACCATCGTCGGGCTGAAAATTGTCGGCTTGATTCTCATTGTTGCCCTGTTGATTATTCCTCCTGTGACCGCTCGTCTATGGACCAACCGGGTAAATCATCTGATTTGGCTGTCCGCTTTTTTTGGTGCCAGCGCCGGTTTTCTCGGCTCGGCTGTATCTGCCACCGCCCCGGCGCTGCCGACCGGCCCAATTATCGTACTGGTGGCTTTTGCGCTGTTTGTTTTC
>DRZW01000042.1 GCA_011380105.1 Halothiobacillaceae bacterium | reverse complement strand
TTTAGTCGTTGGCAGTGCGGTGGGCTTAACTGGCATGATTGGCTTTATTGGTCTGATGGCACCCCATATTGCCCGAATGATGATCGGTCCTGGCCATCGGATGTTGATACCCATGTCGATGATCGTCGGGGCTGTTTTGTTACTCGCGGCAGATAGCTTCGCGCGCACGGTAGCTGCTCCTGCTGAAATTCCGATCGGTATCGTAACCTCGCTGATCGGCGGGCCATTCTTCTTGTATCTGTTGCTGCGTAAATTTCGATGAGCGCAGTTGGTGATCATTCCAATGTGCCGCTCAAAGGCATGGCCGTTAGCGCTGCTAGTTTGATACGCGGTGGCAAGCGTATCGTTGATCAAGCCAATCTGGATCTGCAAGCCGGTGAGGTGTTGGGTATTCTCGGGCCCAACGGAGCAGGGAAGTCCAGCCTAATTAAACTGATGAGCGGTGAGTATCAACCGGATGCCGGCCGGGTTTATTTAGACGGACAGGAGTTGTCTCGCTGGCCAAGGGCTGAGCTGGCACGACGCCGAGCAGTGTTGCCTCAGCAGCTGGATGTGGCCTTTGGTTTTACTGCCTGGGAGGTGGCGCTACTCGGGCGGATTCCTCACCATCGTGGAATACCATCCCGCCTGGATCGCGAAATTGCTTGGGAGGCCATGCAACAGTTGGATGCAGCCGATCTGGCCGATCAGCGCTACCAAACCCTGTCCGGTGGGGAACGCGCCCGAGTACAATTGGCGCGAGTGCTGGCGCAGGTTTGGTCAGACAACCCGCAGGGGCAAATTATTTTACTTGATGAGCCCAGTGCCCCGATGGACGTAGCCCATCAGCTCGCCTTGAGCAGGCAATTGCGTGATCTCGCCAGCGCAGGATATGCAATTGGCGTAATTGTGCATGACTTAAATCTGGCCGCTAGTGTCTGTGATCGGGTTGCGTTTATGAAATCCGGACAAGTGTTGCATCTGGGCACACCACAGAGCGTGTTTACACCTGATATTCTCGCTGAGGTGTTCGCCGTAAACACCGAAGTGACATTCTTCGATCAGTGTCCGCATGTGCGTTTACTATCAGCGGTACGGCAAGAACAGGCCGAAGTGATTTAAGCTAGGTTGTGCAGTTTTACCGCTGTTGTCAGTACCATTCGTCCCGGCAAGACCCCCCAGTTTTTGTCGCACATTTTGGCCTGATCGGCACTAACGACTAGTGCCTCGAACAGTCCAGTGTTTACCTCTAGGGTGCAGGCTGCGCCAATACTCAAGGTGATGGGCTGTTCGGTCTAGTTAGACCTGATTGTAAACACGCTGCATATTCTTCCTGGCCAAAGCTTTGCCTTCTTTTGCGTTGTTGTGGTGGATAAAAATGACACATTTCTCACCACCAAAACAGGTCTCTTAGTTTTCCTTCAGCTTAGTGTAAGAATGCAAATAAGGCTTTTAACCGGTCAGCAAATGACCGGGAATCATAACCCCTGCAGTTAATCCTCAAAACACCACTAAAATCAGACCTATATCAGGGCACATCGAAAAACCGTTGTGAGCAGCCCAAGTTCAAAGTGGAACGCGCGCGGCGACCGAGATACAACATGGCATTAGTCGCTAAAACAAGCACTGTCTAAAGCGGCACTTGAGTGTGCCTTTTTTCAATCGCCCTCCAGCTGGAGGGTGTTTGCGGGTCTAAGCATCACCCGATACGTGCTCTATTTGCATGTCTGGCGTAGAATAGTGCGCAGATCTATTTTTGCTGGCTTAAAGATTGCCGCAATGATAATAGTTTCGCGCACCCTGCGATCTAACACGCTCAGACCCACGGCTTTTCCTCATTTGCCGAGCCGTGCCAGCCGGGTTAGCGACTTGTTTATTTTTAGTTAATAAAGGCGTTATTTGTGTCTCTGCAGAATCAGTCCATTTCCATTGTTGTGCCGGTGTATAACGAAGAGGAGAACATACTCCCTCTAGTAGAACGGGTGCACGAGGCCCTTGAGCACATCGCCTGCCCCTGGGAATTGCTGCTGGTCGATGATGGCTCTGCTGATGAGACCTTAAAGGTGGCTAAATCAGCACGAAACCGTTTTGGTGAGCATATTAAAGTGGTGCCCTTAGCGCGCAACTTTGGCCAGACCGCAGCGATGCAGGCCGGGATTGATTTGGCGGAAGGTACGATTATTGTGACCATGGACGGGGACTTACAAAACGACCCCATTGATATCCCCTCCATGGCCATGCGTCTGGTGAATGAAGATTTAGATTTAGTCGCGGGCTGGCGACGTGATCGTAAGGATAATTTCTGGCTGCGCAAGGTTCCATCCTGGATCGCCAACCGGTTGATTGGCAAGCTTACTGGGGTGGTTATACATGATTACGGTTGCTCTCTGAAGGTATTTCGAGCTGCAGTAATTAAGAAGGTCCGCCTGTATGGCGAAATGCACCGTTTTATTCCCGCTTGGCTGGCCACCCAAACCGCGCCTTCACGCATTAAAGAGCAGGTTGTCACCCATCACCCGCGCACGGCAGGCACTTCAAAATATGGCCTGTCACGTACATTTCGGGTCATTATTGATTTACTTTCGGTTTATTTCTTTATGCGCTTTGCAGCTCGACCGGCGCATTTTTTTGGCCTGCTCGGTGCCGGCTTTGGGGCAGTTGGCGGGCTGATGATGGCCTATTTGTTGGTTGCCAAATTATTTGGAGCAGATATTGGG
>DRZW01000184.1 GCA_011380105.1 Halothiobacillaceae bacterium | reverse complement strand
CTCATGTAATGATAAGCGTAGTATGCAAACAAGATGATTGTAAATTGTAGTGCGTTGAGCGCGGTTTTGTTGCAATTATTACCAGCTTAGTAGGTTATACCGGTATTGTTTTATATGCGTCCTGAGTCTGTTGACAGACTGCTTATGTTACGCTTAGCGGTAATGAACCGAAAGCGCCGGTAATTGCTCGGTTTTAGCGGTGGAGCGGAAAATGGCAAAACTACAGTTGCAGATAAGCAACATTGTCGCGCCCTCTTACCAGGGGAATTTGAAATTAGGTCTTCAATGAAACCTCAGGAATCAGACAATGTACTCGTTGAGCGCGCTCAAGCGGGTGATCGCAAAGCATTCGATTTGCTGGTACTCAAATACCAGCAGCGCGTGTTGCGGCTGGTAGGGCGCTTAGTACGGGACCCGGATCAGGCCCAGGATTTGGCTCAAGAAGCTTTTATCAAAGCGTATCGAGCTTTGGATCGTTTCCGTGGTGATAGTGCATTTTACACTTGGCTATACCGGATCGCGGTGAATACCGCTAAGAATAAACTCTCAGCGAATGCCCGTAGCGGATATAGCGTTTCGTTGAACCAAAGCGCGGGCAATGAGTCTGATGAACCGTTACCTGAACCGGAACGGTTACGAGATCATGGCACGCCTGAGCGGCTGGCAGCAACTGAGGAGTTGGATCAGTCAATTGCCCGTGCGATGAGTAAATTACCCGAGGATCTGCGCACCGCGCTGACCCTGCGGGAGATGGAAGGATTAAGTTACGAGCAAATTGCCGAGGTAATGGAATGCCCGATAGGTACGGTACGTTCCCGGATTTTTCGTGCTCGAGAGGCGGTGTTGCAGGCAATGCAACCCTACCTTGATTAGTAATTATGGCTGGCTAAACCTAAGAGCGAGTGACTCATGACCGACCGCAACCATCCGAAAACCCCATCCGATCCCGCAGAAATACTTTCTGCCTGGTGGGATCATGAGCCGGTTTCAGAGGATGCAAGTGAACTCAATTGGCTATTAACGGAGATGGATCACAGCCGATTGTGTAAAAAATTACGGGGTTATCAATTATTGCAGGCGCATCTACAAAATCAGGCCGCTAAAACCCCAGACCTTCTATCGTCCATCAGCGCTCAACTCGAACAGATTGATGCCGAGCGTGAGCAACAACCCAAGCAAAGCTGGCAATTAAAAACAGAACAATTTCGTAATCCCAGGGCGAATCACAAGCGTTTTCTCCCACCGGGTTTACGTGCGCCTGCGATAGCCGCATCGGTTATTATTGCTATGCTCGCAGTGGGGTTAGTCATGTTAAACGAGCCACAGCAAAAACCGTTATCATCCGGCATACAACAGGCACAAGGTCCTTCGGCTAATGATCAGGCGCTTCAGGCCACGTTGGAGTCTGTCGCGCAAACGCCGCAGGTGTTGACGGTGGTAGAACATCAAGTGCCGGATCAAGTTCGTAGTTTACCGTCAGCCAACCGTAATGTTGTTAGCGAATTGCCTTCCTGGGCACGGGGCGGCAGCTTCGAACCGGCCAGCGATCCTTACCTAACCACGCATTACCAGACCACCACGCCTGAATACGGTACGGTTCCATTGCAAATGCAGATTCACTTCAGCCGTGATTAAACCTGTGCCTTCGCTCTTGTTTTCAAAGTCGCGTTCATTCCATACATTATTGGCCGGAGTTTTGTTGCTGGCTTTAGGTGGTGCCTCGACGGGTTATGCCCATACCCTGGTTGAGCCGGGTTCTCGAGAAAAACAAAATCAGTCCGACCAAGCGGTGTTGTATCAACTGTTTGAGCGCATGATTAGCGCGATGAAACGGCAGAATTACAGTGGCCGTTATTTTCGTGTGCGTGGTGATCAAATCGAGGTAATGGAGCTGACCCAGCGCCACATAAATGGTGTTCATCACGAATATCTTCGTAGCCTGAATGGCACACCAAAAATCATTCGCCGGGTTGGTTCGGATTGCGAGTGTATCTGGCCGGAGCAGGGTGAAGCGTTAGTCGGCCCCTTTCCGCAAATCACCAGCCGCCTATCCGGCTCCCGGTTTGCAGGGCTAAATAAACAAGCCCCGTATCAGTTAATAGAGCTGGGGCGGTATCGAATTGCCGGACACTATTGTCAGCAGATTGCCGTTGTGCCTGATGATGAGTTGCGTTATGGATACAAGGTTTGCATCGGGGAGGAAGAGCCATTGCTCCTGCGAATGAGTATTTATGAACGCCAAGGCACACCGATTGAGCATAACCAGTTCTCCCATATTATTATCGACAGCCATCAAATGATCGCCACTGTAAATGAATCCGATCTATTTCTGCTCGGTGCCGAGCGTCTGCAGGAAGAATTCGATGTGGTGACCTTGTCCAACCAGCCAAAAGTCGCTGATCGTATCGAAAAGCCGCGTTTTGGTATACACAATCCTCCTAAAGGGTTTGAAATCCGCAGCCACACTCGGCGGGAAAACCCCCAGGCGCAGCAAACCTTCGAGCACATCGTTGTCAGCGACGGACTGGCAACAGTATCACTGTTCATCGAAGAGCAGAGCCGGTCGACAAAACGCAGCCAGCGAATGCTTGAGCCGGGTGTGCACATGGCACAGCGAGAATTTGAATCTATGCATATCACCGCTATTGGAGATGTGCCGCAGAAAACCGTTAATCAATTGATCGAATCAGTTGTTCTGGTCGACTAT
>DRZW01000088.1 GCA_011380105.1 Halothiobacillaceae bacterium | reverse complement strand
GCCAAAACCCTGCACGATAAGCTCGCCCCGCTGGGCGCAAAGGCATTGCTCGAATCGCTACCGGCTATTATCAATCAGTCATATCAGCCCGAGCCTCAGGATGAAAGTCAGGCCTGCTATGCCCACAAGCTTAAGAAAAGCGAAGCGCTGATTGACTGGAACGAGTCTGCCGTACAGATTGAGCGCAATATTCGGGCGTTTAACCCCTGGCCGGTGGCTCAGACCACTCTCAATGGTGAAACGGTGCGTATCTGGCAGGCATCCGTGATGGCAGATGACCCCGCTACCGCCAAGCCGGGCACGGTGTTGGCGGTGAGTCCGGACGGGGTGTTAGTGGCGACCGGTGCAGGGGTATTATCGCTACAGACCGTTCAGCGGGCAGGCAAAAAACCTATGCCCGCCCCCGATTTTGCCCATGGTCTAGGTTGGGGACGTCATCCGCAGGGGGCTTGTTTTGAATAGGCGCGTAGCTGAAGGCAAGCCACCGCGTCGCGGGCGGTCACGTGGCGGTCAATCCCGTGAGCAACGGCAACGAGCCCCGGAGGCGCTGGTGGCTTTAGGTCTGCGTCAGGTCGAGCAGGGGCGCTCGCTGGATCAAGTGCTGCCCGAACTAACCCGGCAGGTGCGCCCGGCGCAACGCAGTGTGGTTCAGGCCATTAGCTTTGAAGTGCTGCGCCATTACGAGGCGCTGGTGTACTGGCGCGATGCCCTGCTAGACCGGCCATTGCCCGCTAAGTCTATGGCTGTGGCGATGCTGTTATTGGTGGGGTTGGAGCGATTATCCGGTTCGAACCGGGAGCCCTCCCGGGTAGTTAATGCCTGCGTTCATGCCGCCCGTGAGCTGGACCAAAACTGGGCGACGGGCTTGGTCAATGCTATTTTGCGCCGTGCCGCCCGACAGGTGGGCAACGAAACGACCCCACTTAAAGAAGCGCCCAGCCAGATTTGCGCCCGCTTGCCGGATTGGCTGTATCGCAGACTTAGTGAAGATTGGGGGGAAGCCCAGGCCATCGAAATCGGCAAGAACTTGGCGACCCACCCGCCTATGACCCTGCGGGTTAATCCCCGGCAGACCGATGTTAAGGCATATCAAGCCTTATTATCCAAACAAGGCATTGAATCGAGCATGGGCTTATTGCCAGCGCCTTATGCGTTGGTTTTAAAACAACCGGTTGATGTCGAACGACTGCCAGGTTTTTTTGAAGGCTGGGTTTCTGTGCAGGATGAGGCTGCCCAGTGCGCGCCCTTACTGATGGATTTACAACCGGGGCTGCGCGTATTGGATGCCTGTGCGGCCCCGGGTGGTAAAACCTTAGCGATGCTGGAGTGTGAGCCTGACATTGAGA
Organism: Halothiobacillaceae bacterium; assembly: GCA_011380105.1. Lineage (GTDB taxonomy): Bacteria > Pseudomonadota > Gammaproteobacteria > Halothiobacillales > Halothiobacillaceae > Guyparkeria. The sequence continues at coordinate 1,394 of DRZW01000088.1, read as the reverse complement.
TGATCGCCATGGACCATGATCCGGCCCGGCTAGCCCGGGTGCAGGATAACTTAGAGCGTGGCGGGTTTAATGCCGAGCTGCTCTGTGCCGATGCCACCCGTGCTGAGAGTTTTTCCGATCAGCAACGGTTTGATCGCATTTTGGCTGATGTGCCCTGTTCGGCCACCGGCGTGATTCGCCGCCACCCGGATATCAAACGTCTGCGCCGGGATGATGACATCCCCGCACTGGTGCAAACGCAGCAAAAAATGCTCGATACCCTTTGGGCACAATTACGTCCTGGTGGGCGTTTTGTGTATGCCACCTGCTCAGTATTACGAGCGGAGAACGTTGCACAGATTGTGCGCTTTGTGCAGCGGCGCGATGATGCACATATTCGGCCAATAAAAGCCGATTGGGGCAAGGCTGTAACCGACAAAACCGGCCAGATCATTGGTCGACAGTTGTTCCCGCAGCAGGATGGACATGATGGATTTTTCTATGCGGTTCTGGAAAAAGCATCCCGCGGCTGACTGGCCGAGAGCATGGCGTTTTGCGCTATTGCTGCTGTTACTCTGGCCGCTGGCCGGTGATGCCTTGGGATCTACGGATAATGCGCGGGCTGAGATTACCTCCGCTTATGCCGAAGTGCGTGGCGAACAGGTCATGCTCGATCTTCGCGTGGATATTGCATTAAGCGAGTCGATGCACAAAGCATTAGAAAACGGCATCGCGCTGGAGTTTGTCTTCAAAGCCGATATTGGTGTGGCGCGGGAATGGCTGTGGGATAAAAATCTCGCCAAAGAGCAGCGGCGTTACAAACTGGCCTATCATGCACTGTCAGAGAACTGGTTACTAATCGATTTAACCAACCGGGAAGCACGCACCTTCTCGAATCTGAACACGGCATTAAAAGCACTAAGCCAGATTAATGCCTGGGCGGTGGCCCCGGCCGAAGTGCTGCCCGAAAACCGGCGTTTGATTGGGCGTGCGCGGGTGGAGTTGTCCGTCAATGAATTGCCCCTGCCGTTGCGCCTGCCCGCGCTGATTGACCCACAGTGGTCGCTGCAAAGCAAATGGTATCTGTGGAGCATCAGCGAATGATCGGTGCACGCCTTGGTTCTCTGCTGCGTATTCTGATCCCATGGGTGACCGCAACGGTTATTCTGCTGTTGATTGGCCTGCTTTATCTGGTTTCGGAATCACTCGGCGGGCCTGATCAGGGCCGCTCTGAAGAACTTTTCCTCTGGTTGCTTGGGGTTGCCGCCCTCGGGCTGTTGTTTCTTTTATTGGTGGTGGCTGGCCACATAATCCGGCTGATCCGGGATTACCGCAAAGGCGTGGCGGGGGCGCGGTTAACTGCACGCATGGTGCTGACCTTTACCGCCTTGTCGATTGTACCCATGCTCATTGTG
>DRZW01000011.1 GCA_011380105.1 Halothiobacillaceae bacterium | reverse complement strand
GGATAAGGCTGGGTGCTCTCAACATAGCGATCCTCAGGGTTTTTACCAGTAATCACCTTCGCACGTGGCGTGAACTGCGCCTGCATTAGTTCACGAGCCTCCTCCTGAGTCTGCCCGCCTAAGTATGCAGCTAAGCGTGCCATGGTCTCAAAGGAAAGATCAGGGTCGTTCTGTGCACTGGCATAACGAAAACCGCTGGCATCACCCCCTTCGATAATCGGCTCATCAGCAGTTAACTGACGTGATTGCGCGCTGACAAAAACCAAGGTTTGTTGGTCGCTTTCGCCACGCTCAATCCGCACCCGAACTTTTTTTATGGAGTCGGGCTTAAAGAAAACATTTTTCAGCACACCAAACAGATTGCCAATTGAAAAACGCTGATCTGGTCTACTCTCTACGCCATACCAGTTGGTCTCTATTAAGCCAACAGCCGGCTCGGTGCGCGCAATGGTGTAACCCTCATCGCGCAGAAATGCTTGCAGACGCGGCCAGAGGGTGTCTGGGTCGGCGGCGACCTGCAAGTAACGTGATTTTGGATCACCAGCCACCTGAATATCAGTACCTGATTCAAGTACACCGGCCCCACCCTGCTGGCGCTGCATAGCCTCAGCCCGGGCTGAGACAATTCTAGGCAGCGCAACACTGCCGCCCGGCGTTGGACCGGTAAAAGCCGGCGGGACTGCCAGTTGTGCGGCGCGTTTTTCCTGCTCATCCGCCGCAAAAGGGTTGAGGTTACTGCTGGCACAACCAGTCAGGCCTATGGCAATTAGCGCGGGGGGGAGAAGTCGAATGGCAATGGTTTTTTTGGCAAACATGCGTTTAGGTTTTCCATTAATAGCGTGTTCTAGATGGCTTAAAGCCGGCATGTTGCATCTAAACGTGCAGACATCCGGCTTGTTTTAAAGCCGCTTCAAGCTCGGGGCGGCACTCATCACTTAACTGGGTTAGGGGTAGACGTAACGTCGGGCCAATCAAGCCCATGTGCGCCAATGCCCATTTAACCGGAATCGGGTTGGATTGGCAAAACAGCTCACGATGCAAACCCGCCAATTGATCGTCTAACTTAAGGGCTGCATCCCGATTGCCCGCCAAAGCCTGCTCGGCCATGCGCGCCATTAACCGCGGTGCCACATTGGCGGTTACCGAAATCGTCCCCTTGCCCCCTTCTAGCATACAGGTTGCCCCGAGGTTATCCTCGCCACTATAAACACCAAAGCCTGCCGGGGCGTGGGCGATGATTTCTCGCATCCGCTCGATCGAGCCGGTAGCTTCTTTAACGCCTATAATGCGCGGGTGTGCGGCAAGTTCCAGCGTGGTTTCCGGAAACATATCCACCGCCGTCCGTCCGGGCACGTTATAAAGAATCATCGGCAAATCAACCGCATCGGCGATTGCCCGGAAATGCGCCTTTAAGCCTTCCTGCGTGGGTTTGTTGTAATAAGGGGTGACTGAAAGATGGGCATCGGCACCGGCATTAAAAGCACCACGCGCTAAAGCCAGTGCCTCACGGGTTGAGTTGGCACCCGTTCCGGCAATCACCGGGACCCGACCACCCACTAAATCGACCGTGGCACGAATAACCGCGATATGCTCTTCAAAGTCCAGTGTAGCCGACTCACCTGTCGTACCCACCGAGACTATGGCGTGGGTGCCGGCCTCAATATGCCATTCAATCAGACGTTTAAGACCGACATAGTCTACCGCACCATCAGTATGCAACGGAGTAGCCAGCGCCACAATGCTGCCGGTAAGATTGATTGCCGCCATATCGCCTCACAGAATCGTCAGTTCCAGATAATAAAACCAAGACCGACCAGATGGCCGATGTTGCATAGTACCGAGCCTGCGGTGGTTGTGACAAGCGGGTTGTTCGCCAAAATGCCAACCGGTTTTGACGCCGCCCCCATATCTACTGCAATATTCAGCCTTATCAAGCATTTTACTTAAAGGAAAGATTAAGCCCTATGAACCAAACCAACACCGAACTTAGCCCCGGCCAGCCAGCTCCAGACTTCACCGGCGCCATTCTTGACGAACACCAACAACCCACCGAAATCCGCCTGCGTGATCTTAAAGGCAAAAACGTGGTGCTTTACTTCTACCCGCGCGATAACACCCCTGGTTGCAGCACCGAAGCAGTCGATTTCCAGTCATTACTGGCAGACTTTGCCGCCTGTAATACCGTTGTGATTGGCGTATCAGACGATGATTTAACCAGCCACGCCAAATTCGCCCAAAAAAAAGGGCTTAGCTTTGCGCTAATTGCCGACACCGAGCAACAAATCGCCCGTGATTATGGTGTGCTTAAACAAAAAAACATGTTTGGTAAAAAATTTCTTGGGGTTGAGCGCAGCACTTTTTTAATCGACTCCGAAGGCCGGATCGCCGAAATTTGGCGCAAGGTTAAAGTACCCGGCCATGCTGCCGCCGTACTCGAACGCGCCCAACAGCTCTAAATCGCAACGAGGCTGCGCGCGAGCACACCGCGCTTTACCCAATTTAAAACAAACAACAAATTAAAATGAACACCCATACCCCACGAAAACACCACTGCCTATTTGTACTCGACACCAACGTGCTAATGCATGACCCCACCGCCCTGTTCCGTTTCATGGAGCACGATTTATACATCCCGATGGTGGTGCTTGAAGAACTCGATGCCGGCAAAAAAGGCGCATCCGAAACCGCCCGCAACGTCCGCCAAGTCAGCCGCTTTCTGGACGACATGCTCACCGACATTGACCTGGCTCACATCCGCGACGGGCTGACCATCAAAACTGCCTTTGCTGAAAATACGGATCACCTAGGCT
>DRZW01000007.1 GCA_011380105.1 Halothiobacillaceae bacterium | reverse complement strand
TTCTAGCAATGTCCATGTTGTCATGACGGCCCAAAGTGGCAAGAAAAAAACCAATCGAACCCGTTCGGGCGCTAGTGCCAAGGGGCGCCAGCCCCGCAGTAAGGTTGCGGGTAAAAAAACATCACGTAAATCTGCCGCGCCAAGAAAGTGGGTTGTAAAACAGCGATCGCAACGAAAAACCCCACTCAATCGTGGACTGCGCAGGCTTTTTACTGGATTACTTACCTTGAGCTTGGCGTTGCTGATGGTGGGCTCCGCGCTGGTGATTTCCTGGAGTGTGGCCCTTAACGAGCGGGTGGTGGCGCGTTTTTCCGGGGCTTTGTTTCAAACCCCTGCGTTTGTTTATGCCGCCCCCTTAGAGCTATATGAAGGTAAGGCGTTGTCGATGCAGCAGCTACATGATGCCTTGATCCAGGCCGGTTACCGTTCAGCGCAGAATTTAGATCAAACCGGTCTTTTTGCCCGCCAAGGTCAGCGGGTAGCAATTCACCGGCGCGGTTATATTGGGCCACAAGGTCAAGTCGATCCGCGGATTTTACACCTGAATATAGTCGATGGCCAGATTGATCAACTCACTGATGTCCGTGGCGAGCCGTTGGGCATTGATCAACTCGAACCGGTTTTTATCGGCCACTTGTATCCTAATGTGCGTGAACAACGTGAGCTGGTCAGCTATGAATCGATTAAAAATGAAGCTCCGTTATTAATCGAAACCCTACTGGCGGTAGAAGACCGCGGTTTTTTTGAGCACAGCGGGGTGTCACCTACCGCAATTGCGCGGGCTTTTTTGACCAATCTGCTCAGCGGGGGGCGGGTGCAGGGCGGTTCGACCATCACCCAGCAGTTGGCTAAAAATTTCTTTCTCACCCCAGAGCGTAGCTATCAGCGTAAGGCCGCCGAGTTGATCATGGCATTGCTGATGGAGTGGCAGTATCCCAAGGAGAAAATCCTAGAGGGCTATTTAAACGAGGTATATCTAGGTCAGTCCGGTGCCCAGGCAATTCATGGCTTTGGCACGGCTGCACGGTTTTATTTTGCCCGCCCGATCAATGAACTACAGGCCCATGAGCTGGCCTTGCTAGTGGGGATGGTGAAAGGGGCATCCTTCTATAATCCACACCGCCACCCTGAGCGCGCTTTAGCCCGACGCAATGTGGTGATTGATGTCATGGCTGCAAATGGCTTAATCAGTCTCACTGAAGCCGATGAATTAAAAGCCCGCCCATTGGGGGTGGTAGAACAAGGGCAAATGCGCGCTCGCCACCCGGCATTCCTCAATTTAGTCCGCCGTCAGTTGTCCGAGCAATACGATCGCCAAGCACTGCAAACCCAGGGGTTGAGGATATTCACCTCCATGGATCTCGCTGCACAGACCGCGCTGGAGCAGGCGACCAGCAAGCTCGATCTGGTCGAAAAGAACCGTGGCCTGCCGGCAGGTAGTTTGCAAACCGCCGGAGTGATCGCATCGGTTCGCACCGGCGAGATTCATGCGGTACTCGGTGGTCGTGATCCTGGTTTTGCCGGATTTGATCGGGCATTGGATTCCCGGCGACAAATCGGCTCGTTGATCAAACCGGTTATTTATCTCGAAGCACTGCGACAACCACAACGCTACCATTGGTTGAGCACCGTGTTAGACGAGCCGCTGACCGTCACTCAAGCCGGCAGTGAAGACTGGCAACCGCGTAATTTTGATCGGCAGTTTAAGGGTGAGATTACCCTGCTCGATGCGCTGGTCGACTCCCGCAATGTCCCTGCGGTGCGTCTGGGGTTGGATTTGGGTTTGGACCGAGTGGGTATGCAATTTGAAACATTAGCCCAACGGCCATTGGGACAGCGCTTTCCTGCCATGTTACTGGGTTCTGTGCAAGCCAGCCCGCTGGAAGTCACCCAACTCTATCACAGCTTGAGCGCGGATGGCTTTGTCACCCCACTCCGGGCGATTCGCGCCGTGGTTGATCAGGAAGGGCAGACCCTAACCCGATATGGGCTGGAAGTATCCCAAGCGTACGATCGGCAAAGCATGCATCTATTGCAATATGGGTTGGAACAAGTAGTGGCACGCGGCACCGCCCGCAGTTTGCAGAATCACTTCGCTCCCCGATTACGGCTGGCGGGTAAAACCGGCAGCACCAACGAAGGTCGGGATGCCTGGTTTGCAGGATTTTCGGGCGATCGGGTCGCCACAATCTGGGTCGGGCGAGATGATAATCAGCCTGCTAACCTCACCGGCAGCTCCTCGGCGTTACCGATTTGGGCGGCGGCAATGGAGCCACTCAACCTTGCCCCACGCAGTGATCGCGCTCCGCCGGGCGTCGTTTACCGCAATGCCTGTCTCGATGAAGGCGTTGTCGTGCCCGAGCATTGCCCTGGTGTGGCCGTGCCGTTTTATCGCGATTATCCACCGCCACGCATCGACTATTGCCTCGGACAATCGGACAACGATCAGGAAAAATTCCAACCGAGCCAAGAAGGCGTTTTTGACCGACTGCGCAATTGGATTCAATAACCGAAGTGGGGCCTGTGGATAACGGATTGCGATTAGTAGCATGGCTTGATAGAATGCAGCGCCTAACGTCAGCGAACATCTGCAACAAATCAGGAGAGGTGGCCGAGTGGCTGAAGGCGCACGCCTGGAAAGCGTGTATACGGTAATACCGTATCGAGGGTTCGAATCCCTCTCTCTCCGCCAGTTATAAGCATTAAGCCACTGATTTCAGTGGCTTTTTAGTTTCTGTTTTTGGGGTTAGTCCCCCAATTAGCCCCCATGAGGCTTTGGTTTAATTATTCAAAGCTTTCTTGAGTCGGTCCAGG
>DRZW01000013.1 GCA_011380105.1 Halothiobacillaceae bacterium | reverse complement strand
GTTTAATGTCACCACCCAATCCCAGCGCAACTACCTGCTGGAGCATCAGATTGAGCCTGAGCGTATCGTCGTGCTCCCTAATTTCTCACCCTTGCCCGCGGTGGCAGAGATAGGCCGTACTCATTCCCATACCGATGGCGCACTGGTGTTTGTCGCTTTGGGACGGCTGGTGGAGAAAAAAGGCTTTGATTTGTTGATCGATGCCTTTGCTCAATTGGTGCAGGTTTACCCGGCGGTGCGGCTGAAAATTGCCGGACGTGGCCCGCAGCTGGCAAAGTTACAAGCACAGGCAGCAGTGCTGGGAGTTGATGAGAAAATCGAATTCTCAGGCTGGGTTACGGACATAGCTGGTTTTTTGGATCAGGGTGATGTGTTTGTGCTGCCATCTCGGGATGAGCCTTTCGGCATCGTGGTGCTAGAAGCGATGGCGCGTGGGTTGGCGATTGTCAGCACTAAAACCCAGGGGCCATTAGAAATTCTGTCTGAGGATATGGCCTGGTTAGTAGACTGTGATGATCGTGATGCGCTAAAACAGGCATTATTTGAGGCCTATTCTGATGACCGTTCACGCGCGGATAAGGCGCAGCGTGCATTGATGCGTTTCAAAGCGCATTATGCTGAAGACCAAGTTGTGCCTAAGCTATACGAAAACTACAAAAAACTGATCAAAGCTAAGGAATAACCATGATAGATCAGAGTAATGTCAGATTGCCCATGTTTCAGGAGCTGCGCGCGCAACCAGGTGCCTGGGCAATTCTGATACTTATTTTTTTAGCTTTGCTGCTGTTGCCTTTCGGCCGCGCTTTTAATCTGCCTTTAGGCTTGCTGGCTATAGTCGGGCTGTATTTTTTAGTTACAAAGCCACGGTGGGTCTGGGGTAAAGATCCTCTGCGTTGGGGTTTGTTATTTTTATTGGCGCTGTGGCTGCCGCAATGGTGGAGTTTGTTGAACGCCGTTGAGCCCGCAGCGGCCACTCGCACCTTGATATTAACACCATTGTATGGATTGGTTTTGATCGCAGTTGTGCATGCGGCCGAGCAAATAAAATCCCAGGCTGTCGTGTTGTATCTGGTGCTGGCGGTAGCTTTATTGTGGTCTTTCGATGGCATTATCCAGTTTTTGTTTGAAGCTAACCTGTTGGGGTATCCCTATAACGGTAGTCAGATTACCGGCATGTTTTATCCCAACCGTAGTCTTGGCATTGTCTTGGCGCATTTGCTGCCGCTGATTTTTGAGGCAGTGCGTCGCCTGATGCTACAGCAGCGTGGCTGGTTGTTATTACTATTGCCGATATTTGTCGCGATTGTGTTATCAGGTACACGCTATGCCATGTTTGTCAGCCTGCTGGCTATTGGGATTTACACCCTCTATTTGTTCTGGCTATATCGCTGGTCATGGCGTTGGCTTCTAGGTTTGTTTGCTGGTGGATTGTTGGTGGTGGCGGCCACTTTAATTGTTTCTGAACAAACCCGTGAGCGGGTGTTTATGCTGCAGCATTTAACCAGTCTGGATCGGGAAGGGATGGATCAGGCCTTTGCCAACCGCGGTACGGTCTGGTGGGGTGCTTGGCAGGTGGCCAAGGATGACTGGCAGCTGGGGGTGGGGCCGCGGGGTTACGATCAGGCTGTGGTCGACCGAGGCTATCTTGATTACTCGTTCACCCACCCGCACTTTTTTGGGTTAGAGGTGCTCGTTTCAACCGGGCTAGCTGGGCTGGTGTTATATCTTTCGTTTTATCTGTTATGGCTGCGATATTTATCGCGAAGCAGAAACGGGCCGGTTGGTATGGCAGTGATGCTAACGGTCTTGCTAGCGTTTTTACCGATTAACGCGCATTGGAGCATTTATGCATCCTTCACTCATGGGGTGATGTGGACCATCATTGCCCTAGCGCTGGTGGTGCTGGTTGCAGGCAGCCCTGAGCGAGGGCAAGAATAAGGCTGATGAACTTTAGGTTTATTGATACGGATTTTTGTATTCCGGCGGCTGGGTTTTAAAGCGCTTGTGGCCCCATAAGTAACTGGCCGGGCATTTTGATATCTCTCGCTCTAGTTGCAGTACCAAGCTGCGAGTGTAATCTGTATCGTCCGGCTTAAGAGTGGTTGCTACGGGTGGCTCAACAATCAGCTGGTAGCGTTGTTGGTCACGGCGTACTTGGTAGGGTAGAACCACCGCTCGGCCTAACCGAGCCAGCATCGGTACGGCGGTATTAGTGGCAGCCTGCCTGCCAAAAAAGGGAATAAAAGCACTGGTCTTGCCATGGTAGTTCTGGTCTGGTGCAGTCCAGAGCACCTCGCCTGCCCGCAAAGCTTTAACCATTGCCCGGGTGTTATTACGAGGGATTAGACCGGCTAAATGCGGAATCCGGCCGCTGTTGATTAGCACATCCAAAACCGGGTGGTTATTCGGGCGGTAAACGGCATGTACCGGGTAGTGGCGGGCGACAAAATACACGCCTAACTCCATATCAGTGACATGCGCGGCATTGAGTATCACCCCCTGGCCTTGTTGGCGTGCTTGTTCTAGATGCTCGCGACCGATTATTTCGTACTCTGGCACTTGGCTATGGTCTCCAAACCAGCCCCAGAAACCCTCACAAATCCCTTCACCTAGACGCTGCCAGTGACTTTTAATTAGGGCTTTTCGCGCATGTTGATCTAATTCTGGAAAGGCAATGGCAATATTGCAATCCATGATGTGGTTGCGTTTTTTCATGCTTGCCCCCAAAATCCGGCCAATGCCGCGTCCGAGTTTCAGTCGCTTAGGCTGCGATAACCGCGCGATGGCGCGGGGAAGAGCGCTGAGCGCTGTTAATTGC
>DRZW01000147.1 GCA_011380105.1 Halothiobacillaceae bacterium | reverse complement strand
GATATATATCGCCCCCCAGAATGTCAGCCGGGTAAGCACTTTATCAATGTAACGTGCGGTCTGTTCCCCGGGGCGGATACCTGGAACAAAGGCCCCAGAACGCTTTAGATTATCAGCAGTATCACGGGCATTGAACACCAATGCGGTGTAGAAAAAACAGAAGAAAATAATCGCCACTGCATAAAGGAACACATACAGCGGCTGTCCCGGTGAAAGAGCACCTGCGATGCTACCCAACCAACTCAACGACTCCTGCCGACCAAACCAATCACCCACTGTTGCCGGGAAGAGGATGATGCTTGATGCAAAAATAGGGGGAATAACGCCAGCCATATTCAGCTTTAAGGGTAGATGCGATGACTGCTGGCCAGCCATAGCCCGCCCCTGGTGACGCTTAGCGTAATTGACCGTAATGCGGCGTTGACCCCGCTCAACAAAAACAACGAAAGCCGTAACCGCCAATACCAGCACACCAAGAACCAACATGGTGAACACATGAAGCTCACCGGTACGAACCAGCTCGGCTGTACCCCCAATGGCGCTAGGCAGACCCGCTACGATGCCTGCAAAGATGATTAGCGAAATACCGTTACCAACACCGCGCTCGGTAATTTGCTCACCTAACCAAACCAGCAGCATCGTGCCAGAAACCAGGGTTAGGGTTGCAATGAACACAAAAGCAACGCCCGGTACATAAACCAGAGGGTTATCACCGACAGATTGGCCTTGCAACGCGATGGAAACACCCGTGGCTTGGATTAACGCCAGCACTAAGGTGCCGTAACGGGTCAGTTGGGTAATCTTTCGCCGGCCTGACTCACCTTCTTTTTTCAGCTTTTCTAGCGAGGGCACAACAGCCGTTAACAGCTGGACAATAATCGCAGCTGAAATATAGGGCATGACCCCCAGAGCAAACAAGGACATTCGCGATAACGCGCCACCTGAAAACATATTGACCATACCCAGAATGCCATCTGAGTGCTGATCAAACAGTGCTTTCATCACATCAACGTCGATACCGGGAAGCGGGATGAAGGTCCCGATTCGGTATACAACGAGAATCATAATGACGAAAAAAATGCGCTGCCGGAGCTCGGTCAGACGACCGGCCCCGGCTAACGAACCTATCCCTGAATTCGCTTGAGCCACGTGTTACTCCACTGATCCGCCTGCTGCTTCAATGGCCTTACGGGCACCTGCTGTTACGCCAATGCCTTTCAGGTTGAGCGCCTTACTGACATCGCCATTCAAGATGACCTTGACGCTGGTAACATCGCTACGAACGATGTTGGTATTTTTTAGTGCATCAAGGGTTACATCACCTTCAAGCTTATTGAGCTCAGATGTGCGCACCTGGGCGCGGGTTAGTGATTTGCGGGACTTGAAACCCATTTTGGGCAAGCGACGCTGCACGGGCATTTGACCGCCTTCAAAGCCCACCTTATGGAAACCACCGGAACGGGATTTCTGGCCCTTGTGACCACGACCACCGGTTTTACCCAAACCAGAGCCAATGCCACGACCAACCCGCTTGGATGATGAACGTGCGCCTTCTGCAGGAGATAAATCATTTAAACGCATTATTTAGACTCCTGAACTTCCAGCATGTATTCGACCCGGTTGATCATGCCGCGGTTTTCTGGGGTGTCCAGAACTTCCACCTCATGATGCATCCGACGCAGACCGAGTCCACGGACACAGTCTTGATGCGTTTTCAAACGTCCGCTCAATGAACGAACCAAACGCACTTTGATGGTTTTTGAATCACTCATGAGTCACTCCCGAGAATTTCTTCAACTGTCTTGCCACGCTTAGCCGCCATTGAGTCGGGAGACTGAGACTGAGACAGACCGTTGATGGTCGCACGGATAACGTTCATATGATTACGGGTACCAATACACTTGGCCAGAACGTTACGAACGCCAGCAGCTTCGAATACTGCACGCATCGCACCACCAGCAATAACACCAGTACCTTCGGATGCAGGCTTCATGAAGACACGTCCGGCACCATGGCGACCTTTGGTTTCATAGAACAAAGTGCCATCCTTCAGAGGCACATCGATCATATTGTTACGGGCCTTGTCCATGGCCTTCTGGATTGCAGCCGGGACCTCTTTTGCCTTGCCGTAGCCATAACCTACGCGACCTTCTCCATCACCCACCACGGTTAACGCGGTAAATGAGAATTGACGGCCACCTTTGACTACTTTTGAAACCCGGTTGACAGCAACCAGCTTTTCTATCATGCCTTCGCCGGCAACATCATTTGCATTACGGCTCATATTTAACCTCTATTTAGAATTTGAGACCGGCTTCGCGTGCTGCCTCCGCAACCGCTTTAACGCGACCGTGGTAGATAAAACCGCTACGGTCAAATGCAACGGACTCAACACCTTTATCCAATGCTGCTTTTGCAATGGCTTTGCCGACTTTTTCGGCTGCAGCAACGTTGCCACCCGACTCACCTTCGGCAAGAACGCCTTTGGTTTTAGTTGAAACGCTCACAATGACATCACCACCATTTGGGGCAAAAAGTTGTGCGTAAGTGTGGTTGTTGCTGCGATGAACGCTCAAGCGATGCTTGCCTGAGCGCTTAATCTTAGCCCGAGCGCGGCGCGCCCGACGCAATCTCGCTTTCGTACTCTGGTTCATGCCGACCTCTTATTTCTTCTTCGCTTCCTTCCGGAGGATACGCTCCCCAGCGTACTTAACACCTTTGCCCTTATAGGGCTCAGGTGGGCGCAAGCTTCGTAGATTTGAAGCTACCTGACCGACTTTTTGTTTGTCGGCACTCTTCAGGACAATTTCGGTCGCTGAAGGGGTTTCTG
>DRZW01000124.1 GCA_011380105.1 Halothiobacillaceae bacterium | reverse complement strand
GCAGGCAGAACATGCCCACCGGTGCCACCTGCCATAAAATAAATCACCGGGTTACTCATGACCGCGCTCCCCATCGAGCTTAGGCCCGATCACAATTTTCGTTTTGGGTGGGTTTTCCAGTGTATAGCTAGCTTCATGATGCACCCGCAATATCAAACCCAAAGCAATCAGTGAGGCCAGCATTGAAGAGCCGCCATAACTAATCAACGGCAAGGTCAGGCCCTTGGTGGGTAACAAGCCCATATTCACCCCTAAGTTAATCAGGGTTTGCATACCCAGCCAGACACTAATCCCCCAGGCGAGCGCCGCTCCAGTATAAAGCCCGGCTAGCCAGGCCATTCGAGCGATCACAAAACCCCGCCAGACCAAGATTGAATAAAGGGCAACCATGGCAATAACGCCTATAAGCCCCGTTTCCTCGGCAAAAATAGCGAAGATAAAGTCGGTGTGTGCCTCGGGTAGATACGCCATTTTCTGAACGCTTTCGCCCAATCCGCGACCTGTTAGCCCACCGGTGCCGATAGCAATTAGCGCATTGGACAACTGATACCCATCGCCGAAGGGGTCGGCAAACGGATCGGCAAACGACAGTAAACGATCGATGCGATACTGGGCTGCCTGCGCCCCCATCACTGCGATAACAATGGCAAAAACCGATAACAGCGCAATCGTGAATAACTGCGCGCGCATGAGAAAAGCCATAGTAAACAGGGTTGCGGCCAGCACGACGGCGGTACCGTAATCCGGTTGTGCCATCAACAAGGTCGCAGCCAGACTAATCACCACAATCGGGCCGAGCATGCCGCGCATCCGGGTTTGAAGCTTGACCAAATGCTTGCCTATGTAGGCAGCCATCCAGATGATCAAACCTAAACGGGCAAACTCACTAACCTGCAAGTTGACCGGCCCCAAATTAATCCAGCGGTATGCCCCGTTCACCTCTGTGGCCACACCGGGGATTAACACCAACAAAAGTAAGATAAATGAGGCGATCAAAATCAGGGTGCGCGCTGCGCTGTAGTGGCGAATCGGCACGGTTAGCACCACCACCAGCGCCACAAAACCAATCCCCGCGGCAATGAGCTGGCGGAAAAAATACCCCCAGCTCGAGGCCATTAAATCACCGCCATAAGAGGCCGAAGCCACCATTACCAGACCAATACACAACAGCAACACCGCCGCTGTTGCAAACCAGGTATCTATGCGCACACCACGGTTGGCGGCATCTTGTGAGACCTCCAGTGTGTGATCGCCCAACCACTCACCCAAACGCCGATAGGCATTCCTTATATAAGTGACCGGCGTGATACCCGATAGGGATTGGCGCATTTCTCGCATCAGCCAATCTCCTTTTGATCTAATTCCAGCACGCTCATTTTGAAAGCCGTACCGCGTTGCTGATAATGCTCATACCAATCAAAACTGGCGCAGGCCGGACTAAACAGCAGATAGGCATGCTCGGCGTTGGTTTTATGCGCCTGCGCAATAACTTTAGTGGTCAGCCTAGCTAACAAAGTACCTAGCTCATTACGATGCTCACACTCAATAAAACCCACCTGCTCACGTTTCAGCGCTTCTTTAAGTTCAGCATTTTGATCGCCCACCAACCCCACTTCTGCCTTGCGGCTGGCTACCATGCCTGCTAATGATGAGAAATCCTGATCCTTGGCCACACCACCCAAGATAATGCCCACCGGGCCATTCAGACCGGACAAAGCCGCCTGTGTGGCGCCAACGTTGGTAGCTTTGGAGTCATTGATAAACCGGCAAACCACACCCGCATACAGGTGTTCATCGACCAGCTCCATCCGGTGTTCCAGCCCGCTAAAGCGGCGAAACGCCTCAAGAACCTCAGGACGTTTAAGCGCATCTCTACCGGCAAAACCAGCCAACAAAGCCAATGTAGCCAGGCCATTGGCCAGATTATGCTCGCCGCAGACCGAAAGCGAGGCTGCGGTAATGACCGGCTGGCCATTGACAACCAACCAGTCTTGTCCATCCTTGACAGCTATATGCGCAAAGGCGGTTTGATCACGTAACGAAAAAGCACAACACCCGCTGTTAGCCAAAGCGTACTGGCTGCATAAGTCATCATCTTGGTTAATCAGGGCGCATTCACTGTGTGCTAATAGCTTTAATTTCAGCTCAGCATAGGTCTGCATATCGCCATGGCGATCAAGATGATCGGGCGAGATGTTCAAAACAACCGCAGCGTTAGAGGAGATATGCGCGGTTGTGGCGAGTTGAAAGCTAGAAACCTCCAGCACATCCACATCCGCCGGCTGTGACAACAAATCTAAAGCAGGGGTGCCATAGTTGCCTCCTAAGGCAACGCGATAGCCCAGTGCTTTTAATAGTTCGCTTATCCATAAAGCAACCGTGCTTTTACCATTCGAGCCAGTAATGAGCACGCGCGGTCGAGTGCTGACCGTAAAAAACAAATCCAAATCACCCCGAATCGCAATGCCCGCCGCTCGCGCCTCGGCTAACAGTTCAGCCACTGATTTTTCTTGCGGATTCACCCCGGGGCTTAACATCACGCCGTTTTCTGCCCGCGCCAACAAGGCCTGACGCATCTTGCGGTTTTCAGGCCACACCGCAACCGAATCAAAACCGTACTGATCCGCCCAGTGTTGATCTCGCGTAGCATCTGATCGGGTATCAATAGCAACAAATTCACAACCGGCTTTGTGTAAATAAGCGGCTAGTGATCGTCCTGTTTGTCCCATGCCAATAATCAAATACATCCTTATCTGACCTTCAGTGTTGCCAGCGCCAACAGCACCAGAATGACAGTGATAATCCAAAACCGCACAATCACTTTAGGCTCCGTCCAGCCTTTCATTTCAAAGTGAT
>DRZW01000132.1 GCA_011380105.1 Halothiobacillaceae bacterium | reverse complement strand
TACGGTGCCAATCAGATGTTCAATGCACAGGAACGAGCGGAATTAAATTACGAGTTGCGGACGATCCCGATAGATTTAACCAACCGAATCAGTGACCTCGACAACCACATTGCCATCGAATTACTGCGCGCCATCCACCATGACCCAGATAGCGTCGGCAGAGAACTCCACGACAATCCGATTAGCCGTCTTACCAGTCAGGTGCGCGACATTATCAATGAGCAGGAGCGGTTGGTTAACCAATTAGTTGAAATCGAGCACCGGCAAACGATTAGCAACAACGCTCAGCAAGAACTAGTCGAAACGGTCAAAGCCATACGAAATCAAGCCTACCAACCCACTTTGGATTTAATTGAGGCTGGCGAGTTTTATCGGGCCAACGCATTGCTGACCTCCGAGCTAAATCAGCTCCGGTCTCAAATGTCCTCAGTGGTGACAAACTACTTAAACATCATCAAAGAAAGTAGGCAAAGAGAAATCGCTAACAGTCACCAAGCGCTTCGCACGCATCTAGCGGTCTATGCAATCTTGACCCTGTTGGGGGTAGGTGCAATTGGCCTAATTGCTTTTTGGGTGATCCGCAGCATCACCACCGGACTGGCCAAAGCCGAGCAAATATCCCGAAACTTCGCCGATGGCGATTTAAGCCACAACATCCATATCGATTCCAAGGATGAAATCGCAACCATTATTAACCAAATGGACCGGGCACGCCAAGCACTGCGCACCACCATAGAAAAGATCAATGCCGCCTCGCAGCAGGTAGCCTCAGCCGCCGAGGAGACCTCGCAGGTTTCCAAACAAACCGATGAAGGCCTAAAACGTCAGGTTAAGGAGACCGAACAGGTCGCCACTGCCATGAATGAGATGAGCGCCACCGTTCAGGATGTGGCCCGCAATGCCTCCGATGCCTCAAGTGCGGCCACCGAGGCGGATGAATCAGCCAAGCGCGGCCAGCACGTATTAAGCAAAGCGGTGGATGCGATTGGCATCTTATCAGAGAACATCACCCACTCCAGTCAAACCATTGACTCACTCAAAAACGAATCTGAGGAGATCGGCAAGGTATTGGATGTTATTGGCGCTATCGCCGAGCAGACTAATCTGCTGGCTTTAAATGCCGCGATTGAAGCTGCCCGTGCCGGTGAGCATGGTCGGGGCTTTGCGGTTGTTGCCGAAGAGGTGCGGGCACTAGCCTCGCGCACCCAAGGCTCTACCGAGGAAATCCACGCCATGATCGACCGACTACAAAGCCGCTCTAATGATGCGGTGAAAGCCATGGAACAGGCCGCCAGTCAGGTTAAAAACAGCACCGATGCTATTTCTGATACAGAAAGCGCATTAAGTGAGATTGTTATGGGCGTTAGCAATATTAGTGACCTTAACTTTCAGATTGCCAGCGCCGCTGAAGAGCAATCCTCGGTGGCCGAAGAAATCAATCGAAATATTCAGACCATTTCCGAAATTAGTGAGGAAAGCGCTCGCGGTTCAGCCGACACCAAGACTGCATCAGCTGAGTTAGCACGCCTAGCCGAACAATTACAGTCACAGGTCAACCGCTTTAGACTATAAACACCCACAGCTAAATCAGGCAAAACCGCTGGTACAAACCGGCGGTTTTTTATTTGTGGGCAAAAGACCAGCGCACAGATAACTGCGCGCGCCCAGATCGGGGCTGGATAGGAGCGCCTCCAAGCTGAATTTTAGATGGTCTTTTAGCTTAAAAATTCTACCTGCGCTTGCAAATCCGGTAGATGGCATGCTCAGCAAACAAATTCGGCAAGGCTTTTAGCATTGGGTTGCTTTGATGATTCTGGTCGACCACGGCGCGTTCAATGATTTCAATACCCAAGTCGGTACAGAGCTTTTCAAAATCTTTTAATGTGCAAAGGTGAATATTGGGGGTGTTGTACCAAGGGTTTGGTAGAGCCTTAGTGGTCGGCATAATACCTAAAGCGCCTAGCTGCCAACGGTTGCGCCAGTAGCCCATGTTAGGGAAGGTGACAATGCCTTCTCGGGCGATGTCGAGCATTTCCACCAGCAAGCATTCCGGGTTGCGGATTGCCTGGATGGTCTGGCTGACGACTACATAGTCAAATGAATTGGGGGCAAACCACTCTCGCACACCGCAGTCCAAATCGGCCTGGATGACATCGAGATTTTTCTTAATGCAGGCAGCAACCTGCTCCTCATCAACCTCCATGCCCACACCACTGATATCTCGTGGCTCGGTTAAATGAGATAACAATGCACCATTGCCACAGCCTAAGTCCAGCACGGTGGCCTTAGGCCTGATCCAGCCGGTTACGATTTCCCAGTCAGGTCGGTTCATGCAGTCTCCTTAGATAGTCCCAGCGAGTTGGCAACGTTGTCCAGATAGCCACCGAGCACACTGTGATAATAAGGAATGGGCATTAAAAAGGCATCGTGGCCTTGGTGGGCTTTGACTTCTGCATATGAAACCCGCTTTTTCGCCGCCAGCAGTGCGCGGACGATTTCCTTGGAGCGTTCCGGAGAGAAGCGCCAGTCGGAGGTAAAAGAAACCACTAAAAACCGCGACTGAACATTCGCCAGGGCTTTGGCCAGATCATCATCTGCCTCACCGGCTGGGTCGAAATAATCCAGCGCTTTGGTCATCAACAAATAGGTGTTGGCATCAAAGCGGTCGACAAAGCTGGTGCCCTGATAGCGCAGATAGGACTCGACCTGGAATTCGACATCAAAGCCAAAATTAAGCTGCCCGGAACGCAGTTCACGGCCAAATTTGGCGCGCATGGCATCATCGGAAAGATAAGTGATGTGGCCAAGCATTCTGGCTAGCATCAGACCGCGCCGAGGCACCACACCGTGCTCCATATAACGGCCTTCGTGG
>DRZW01000130.1 GCA_011380105.1 Halothiobacillaceae bacterium | reverse complement strand
GTATCGGCGTTAGGTTATCCGCTGTTGTGTGAACCGGGTGTGGAAGCCGATGATGTGATTGGCACTTTAGTGCACCAAGCCCGTGAGCAATCCCGCGCGGTGCTCGTAGCAACGGCTGATAAAGACTTTGCTCAACTGGTCAGCGAGCAGGTGCATCTGCTCAACACCATGACTGGTCAGTTAACCGATCCCAAGGCAGTGGTGGAGAAATACGGTGTCACCCCGAAACAGTTCCGCGATTTTCTGGCCCTGGTGGGCGATAAGGTTGATAACATTCCCGGCATTCCCGGTTGCGGTCCTAAAACGGCGGCGAAATGGTTAAATCAGTATCACGATCTTGATAATCTGATCGCGCACGCCGATGAGATTAAAGGTAAGGTTGGTGGCGCGCTGCGCGAGCATTTGGAGCAACTGCATACCAGCCGAGAACTGGTCACCATCCGCACCGACTGTAAACTTACCCATCGGCTAGATGAACTACAACTACATCCACCCGCGCCCGAGGCATTGGACTTAGCCGAGCGCTATGAACTCAACTCCTTAAAACGTGCCTTACAAAGCGGTGAACAGCTAGTTGATCATAATCCCGCTGGGGGGTTGGATGATGCAAAAGCCCGGCGAGCTGGGTATGTCATCATCGACTCACCGGCATGTTGGCAAGACTGGCAAGCGAAAATCCGCAGCGCCCCCATCGTGGCGTTGGATACAGAAACCGATGCGCTTTCGCCAATGAGCATGTCGATTGTTGGGCTAAGCTTTGCTATTGCCCCCGGTCAGGCGGCTTACCTACCGCTGGCGCATCAAACCGAGGACCAGCCCGATTGTTTTCAGCGTGAGGTCATTTTAGAAGAACTGCGCGACTGGCTCGAGGATCCTCAGGCTAAAAAAGTGCTGCAGAATGCCAAATTTGATCAACACGCGCTGGCCAATCACGGCATTAACCTAGCCGGGGTGACTGATGACACCATGCTGGCCTCTTATGTATTAGATTCGACCTCATCCCGGCACGATTTAGATACCCTCTCGAAGCATTGGTTGAATATCGAGACCCAGAGTTTTACTGATCTGGCGGGCAAGGGGGCGAAGGCCAAACGCTTTGATCAGCTCACAGTAGCCGAATCGGCGGCCTACGCGGCCGAAGATGCCGATGTAACCCTGCGGTTACGTGATCGGATTGTTGAAAAATTAGCCCTAAATCCCGAACTTGAAGCCATTTATCGTGACCTTGAGTGCCCCTTGTCCGCTGTGCTCTGCCGGATGGAGCGGGCTGGAATTTGTGTTGATGCCGAGCGATTGGCCAAACAGGGGGAAACCCTAAAAAAACGGATTGCTGAGATTGAAGCCAAAGCGCATGAACTCGCCGGGCGGGTGTTTAATTTAGGCTCGCCCAAACAGTTAGCCGATATTCTCTACGAGCAACTGCAACTGCCGGTGCGGGTGAAAACACCCAAGGGTGAGCCATCCACTAATGAGCGTGCCCTGAATGAACTAGTCGATGAGCACCCATTGGTCGCGCTGATTTTGGATTACCGCTCGCTGACCAAGCTGACCTCCACTTATATTGATAAACTACCCAAAGAAATCAACCCCGATACCGAGCGGGTGCACAGCGAGTTTCATCAGGCGGTTACTGCCACCGGAAGGTTATCCTCATCCAATCCTAATTTACAGAATATTCCCATCCGCAGTGATGAGGGCCGTCGGATTCGCGATGCGTTCGTCGCCCCGGCGGGATACACCTTGCTTGCTGCGGACTACTCGCAGATTGAACTGCGGATTATGGCGCACATATCCGGCGATGCCGGGTTGTTAAAAGCCTTCGAGCAGGGCGAAGATATTCATAAGGCCACCGCGCAGGAAATTTTCGCTGCAGGTGGTCAGGTGGATGATCAGATGCGCCGGGCGGCCAAAGCGATTAATTTTGGTTTAATCTATGGCATGTCGGCTTTTGGTCTTGCCCGTCAGATTGGTGTGGAGCGCAAACAGGCTCAGGAATATATTGACCAATACTTTGCCCGTTACCCCGGTGTGGCTGAGTATATGGAAAACACCCGCAAGCTGGCTCGTGAGCAGGGTTATGTGCAAACGGTGTTTGGACGGCGTTTGTACTTGCCGGAAATTCGTTCCCGCAATGCCCAGCGCCGCGCCTATGCCGAGCGCACCGCCATTAACGCACCGATGCAAGGCACCGCAGCGGATATTATTAAAAAAGCCATGTTAGCGGTAGATGAAAAATTAGTGCGCACCGGTCAGGCCAAGCTTATTTTACAGGTTCACGATGAGTTGATTTTTGAGGTGCCTGAAGCTGAAGCGGCGCGGCTTACTGATCAAATCCGACAAATCATGACCTCGGTGACAGCGCTGGACGTGCCACTTTTGGTGGATATTGGTCAGGGGCAGAGCTGGAATCAGGCCCATTAACCCGCCTGCGTTTTGCAGATAGATTAAACTCGGAGGAATATATTGTGACCAACACAGGCTATACACACCCGCAATGGAAAGGCCGAATGGGATTTGTGCTGGCAGCTGCCGGCTCAGCGGTCGGTTTGGGAAATATCTGGAAATTTCCTTATATCATGGGTGAAAACGGCGGTGCGGCTTTTGTGCTGATTTATCTGGCATGTCTGGTTTTTATCGCCGCGCCGATCTTGCTAAGTGAAATTCTGTTAGGTAAGCGTGCCCATGCCAATCCCATTATCGGCATGCAGCAATTGGCTAATCGTTCCGGGGTCAGCACCTGGTGGCAGGCGATCGGCTGGATGGGCGTGTTTACCGGATTTTTAATCTTAAGTTTTTACGCTGTGGTGATGGGCTGGTCGCTGGCTTATATTAAGCAAGCGGCATCCGGGGCTTTTGTCAATATCCAAGCTGATGAGGTGG
>DRZW01000129.1 GCA_011380105.1 Halothiobacillaceae bacterium | reverse complement strand
TTTGGATAACAAACCCCTTACCTATCGAGATGCCGGCGTCGATATTGATGCGGGTAATAGTTTGGTCGACCAGATAAAACCAGCGGTCAAACGGACTTCACGCCCGGAGGTAATGGGCAATATTGGTGGCTTTGGCGGCCTATTTGCGCTCGATACCAGCCGCTATAAACAGCCTGTTCTGGTTTCCGGCACCGATGGTGTCGGCACCAAGCTCCGTCTGGCGATTGATTTACAACAGCATGACACCATTGGCATTGACCTGGTTGCCATGTGCGTTAACGACATCTTGGTCACCGGCGCTGAGCCGTTATTTTTTCTCGATTACTACGCCACCGGCAAGCTCGATACCAATGTGGCGTGCAGTGTCATCAACGGTATTGCCAATGGCTGTGAGCAAGCAGGCTGCGCGTTGATTGGTGGTGAAACCGCCGAAATGCCCGGCATGTACCAGCCCGGTGATTACGACTTGGCTGGTTTTGCCGTAGGTGTGGTCGAAAAAAACCAAATCATCGACGGCAGCCAAGTTGCCCCCGGAGACCAATTAATCGCGGTAGCCTCCAGCGGCCCGCATGCCAATGGTTACTCGCTGATCCGTAAAGTCATTGAACGCAGTCAACCGGACTTTTCCAGCCCGGAAGGTCAAAAGCTTGCCCAATCACTGCTCGCACCCACCCGGATTTACGTTAAATCGGTGGATGCACTCAAAAACCAGGTACAGATCAAGGCGATTAGCCACATCACTGGTGGCGGTATTACCGAAAACCTACCAAGGGTGCTACCGGAAAACACCCAAGCCGAGATTAACCTCGCCAGCTGGAAGCGCCCGGCGGTATTCGACTGGATAGCCGAGCATGGCCATATCGAAGATCGTGAAATGTTACGCACCTTTAACAACGGCGTGGGGTTGATTATCGTGGTTTGCGCCGATCAGGCTGATGCCGCTATCAACGCATTGAGCCAAGCGGGCGAACAGGCTTGGTGTATTGGCAGCATCCTTGAGTCACAAGGGAATGCGCAGGTTGTCTATTTATGATGCCGGAAAACCCGCATACCCCTAAAACCCCAGCGCGGGTTGCCGTGCTGGCCTCAGGCAGTGGCTCGAATTTTCAAGCACTCCTAGATGCCGCTGAGAATAAGCAGCTTGATGCCGACATCGGTTTGTTGATCGTCAACGAACCCGAGGCTTATGCCATTGAGCGTGCGCGCAATGCCGGCATTGAACACGCTGTTATAAACCACCGGGACTATCCCGACCGTGCAGCATTTGATCGAGCGGTGGCCGACCGATTATGCCAGTACCAGCCGGATTGGATTGTACTCGCCGGTTTTATGCGGATTTTAACCGATGCCTTTGTAGAGCAGTTCCATGGTCGGATGATCAATATCCACCCCTCATTACTGCCCCGCTATCCGGGTTTGGATACCCACCAGCGCGCCTTGGAAAACGGCGATCATGAACACGGGGTGACGGTACATTTTGTGACCCCCACCGTGGATGCCGGCCCAATTATTGCCCAAGCCAGCCTACCAATCCATGAAAATGACACGCCAGAAAGCCTCAAGCAACGTGTCCATATCTTAGAACACCGGATCTACCCCCACAGCCTACAGCGCTTAATTAAAGGGCAGACCGATTTTAACCACGCTATGCGAAATAAACCGGTTTTCTTTACCGAAGCCGAATTGCTAGACAGGAACCTCGATTAACCTACTGTTTAGTCCGATTGCCCTATCGCGTGCAGACTACGGATGGCGTGCATCCCTTACCTTGTTTATTGACAAGCCTCGTCGCCCACTGTGCGATGAGCTGTATTCGAACTCACTCGCTGCGGCTTTTCGAGATTCACGCTTAAAGAATCTACATTAGGCAAAAAATGGTGCTCATATAACTTTGCCGATGGTGGGAGCTTGGGTTAGATGCTCACTTGAACTAGCTTTACTGGGTAATGGTTAATACGGAAAGACAACACCCAACACCCATCCTTTGGTACCAGCGTAATCTTCCCAATGGCAATCCACCTGTGCTTGAATCTTAGAGACGACGGGCTGATAAAACCGGAAAAACACTGCGCAGACGGTTTTGCTCATCAGGATCAATCAAGGCTGTCTCAACACAATCCGGGCGTTGACCAGCATCGGCCAAAACCCGCCCCCAGGGGTCTACTATCCGGCTGTGACCAAAAGTGGCACGGTTATCAGCATGGGTGCCTACTTGAGCGGCTGCTACGACATAGGCCAGGTTTTCAATCGCGCGCGCTGCGATCAAACTTGCCCAGTGCGCTTGCCCGGTCGCTTGGGTAAAAGCGGAAGGTACAGCAAATATAGTGGCGCCCAAATCGGTCAGGCGACGATATAATTCCGGGAAACGCAGATCAAAACACACCGTCAGGCCCATCACCCCGGCCGGAGTATCCACGACCACCGGTTTATTACCAGCAATAAACTGTGCCGACTCCTGATAGACCAGCCCGGTTTCGGGCACGGTGACGTCAAATAGATGAATCTTGTCATACCAGCTCACTATCCGACCGGCATCATCGAAAACAATACTCCGGGCAAATAGACGCTTATCACCGCGCTCACTGATAATAGGCAAGGTGCCTGCCACCAGCCAAATACCATGTGCCTTCGCCAGACGGGCAAACCAGTCCACAGGCGCGCTGTCCATGCCAAACCCCAACTGATTTAACTGCGACGGGTTTTCCGGCATGGCATAGACATTTTCCGGCAACACCACCACCCGCGCACCGCCAACTGCCGCCTGGGCGACCAGATTTTGCAATCGGCGTGCGTATTCCGGAGAAAACCAGGCGGGGGTGTTAATGTTAACAGTAGCGATGCAGGTTGGCTTGTTCATGTGTTGGTAATGCTTTTATTAAGGGATTTTAT
>DRZW01000100.1 GCA_011380105.1 Halothiobacillaceae bacterium | reverse complement strand
GTAATGTTGATGGACATAATCGCGCACCATTCTCGCGGCATTAAATTGCGGCAAGATTGTGGCAATCGCCGCTCGAACCATTTTTAGCCATGCCTTGGGCAGATTATGTTGGTCGCGTTGGTAAAACAGCGGTATGGCTTGGGTTTCTAGTAGGGTTAACAAATCCTGCGCTTCAATGCGCTGACTTTCCTGCCGGGCTTGGACATTGGTTTCCGGCTGAATCGACCAGCCATTGGCTACTTTTTCTTGCTCAATGGAATAATGTTGGAAACCTTCGACCCACCAGCCATCGCTGACGGATAAATTCAGGCCGCCATTGATCCCGGCTTTTTGCCCGGAGGTGCCTGAAGCCTCCAGAGGGTATTCGGGGTTATTCAGCCAAATATCACAACCCGCGACTAAATCGCGAGCCAGAGCGATATCATAGCCTTCTAAGAATAACACCTTGCCGATAAAGCGTGGATCTTGGCTGATGTCCCATACCGCTTTGAGCAGAGCCTGACCGGGCTGGTCGGCCGGGTGGGCTTTGCCTGCAAACACAAAAACAACCGGCCCGGGTGCTTGCTCCAGAATGGCCGCTAATCGCTCGGGGTCCGAGAATAGTAAGTTCGCGCGTTTATAGGTGGCAAATCGCCGAGCAAATCCAATTAACAATATTTCATCCGTTGGTGAATTTAGCTGTTGCAACTGTCGGTGGAGCTGTGTGATTCGTCCCTGGTTTCGTTGGCATTGCGCGGTGATTCGCCGGCGGATGGTTTCAATCAGATTGCGTTTGGCGGCCAGACGAATCGACCACAGGCGCTGGTCTGAGCAGTCATGAATCAAAGCGCCGATCTCGGGTTCGTGAAGGTGGTTACGCCAATCGCGGCGCAGCTGGTCGAATAATTGCACCAGATTACGCGAAAGGAAAGTTTCCGCATGAACCCCGTTGGTGACTGATGTGACCGGATTTTCAGCGGGGCTGATCTCTGGCCAGAAATCGGCCAGCATATTTGAGGCAACATCGCCGTGTAGCTGCGACACCCCATTGTGGTGTCTAGAACCGCGCAATGCCAAGGCAGTCATATTAAAACCATGCTCGCGCCCCGGTGTTTGCCCCAAAGCCAGTAAATCGGCCATATCGCAACCCATGCGCTGTGGATAGCAGGCTAAATATTTCTCAATAAAATCCAACCCAAAAATATCGTGGCCCGCTGCCACCGGAGTGTGGGTGGTAAACAAGGTATTCGATGCGACTTGCTCTATGGCCTGCGGGAAGCTCACCCCGGCTTCATTTAACCGTGCACAGCGCTCTAATATGGCAAAAGCAGCATGACCTTCATTTATATGATATACCTGCGGCGCTAAATTTAACTCAGAGAGTAGCCTTACCCCGCCGACACCTAAGACCAGTTCCTGCTGGATGCGAATATGCTGATCGCCACCATAAAGTTGTTCGGTAATCCGCCGATCATCCTCACTGTTCTCGGGTACATCGGTATCGAGTAAGTAAACGCGGATTCGACCGACTAATACCTGCCAGGCTTGTACATGCACTTGTCGATCAGCAATTGGAATTGAAAAACAGAGTTGCGAGTCGCCCCGATACACTGGGCTGACAGGCAGGTGATTAAAGTCGAGGTTTTGATATTCTGCGATTTGTCGGCCTTCGTTGTCGACTCGTTGCTGGAAGTAGCCCTGACGGTACAACAAACCAATGCCAACTAAGTTTAATCCCAAATTAGAAGCAGCCTTGCAGTGATCACCGGCTAGAATGCCTAACCCGCCGGAGTAGATGGGTAGGGATTGATCAAATCCGAATTCAGCGCAGAAATAGGCCACACAGGCCCCGTCAGGCATAGCCTGACTAATCATATCTGCCGGAGGTTGTTGCTGCTCGCGATCAAATCCGTATAACACATCGTCATAAAACGCGAGAAAGTCACGGTCTTCGGCCAGTTCTTCCAAACGGCGCTGAGACACGCGCTGTAATAAAAGATGAGGGTTATGCCCGGATTGCTGCCAGCAGTCGTAATCAATGCTGGCAAACAAGCACCGTGCCGGGCGTGACCAACTGTAATACAAGTTGTTGGCCAATTCGGCTAGCCGCTCCAGCCGGGGCGGTATCTGCGGGCGGACTTCCAGTGTAAACGTGGTGTTCATGGATGGTACCTGTTTGTTGAGATAAACCATTGTTAGTTGTGGACTGAAAAAAATTACAACACAAGGTTAAAGTTTTTTTGTGACCTTCCGATAACCAATTTAACAACGGGGCTAAAAAAAACAAAAAGCCCAAACGCTGATCTTCAACGAGAAAAGGCAAGGGGAAAATATCATGTCTGTAATCAACACCAACGTTTATTCTCTGCAAGGGCAAAACGCACTGCGCCAAACCAATAAAGGCTTGGAAACATCCCTTGAGCGGTTGTCCACCGGTTTGCGCATTAACAGTGCCAAAGACGATGCGGCCGGTCTGGCGATTTCTAATCGTATGACCTCGCAGATTCGGGGTATGGAAGTGGCTGCACGCAACGCCAACGATGGCATCTCCATGGCGCAAACCGCTGAAGGGGCGATGGGCACCTTAACTGATACCATGCAGCGGATGCGTGATCTGGCGGTTCAGGCGGCCAACGCAACCAATAATGCTGAAGATCGGGATAACCTCAATGCGGAATTTCAACAGCTGCAAAGAGAGCTAGGCCGCATAATTGAAAACACCAAGTTTAACGGGGTTAAAGTGCTTGCCGGTTCATTGGCTAACGGCGCTAAATTCCAGATCGGTGCAAATACGACCGCTGATAACCAGATTGAATTTTCGCTGGCATCATTGCAGGGTGCAAATGGACTGGAGACGGTCATCAACTCCATTGCGATCGGTGGCACTGAAAGCCATGGCGATATTATGGATGCAATT
>DRZW01000098.1 GCA_011380105.1 Halothiobacillaceae bacterium | reverse complement strand
TTCCAAGCCTCTTAGTTGCTTTCCAATAAAAAATTATGCTAACCGTACCAGAAAATCAGAATCGAGCGCCGCTTATTCGGTAATCACTTTCCGCGGCAAGGTTTCAATGTCCGCCTTGCTGATGCGCTGCTGGGCCTGTCTGGCAGCCTCGCCACCTAGCGGCCCGACGAACACTCGATAATACGTCTGCCCAGCTACCTCGGCTGGACGCACCTTGCTGCTGTACCCGAGCATAGCCAATTCAGCCTTGCGCCGCTCTGCATCAGACTCTGCGATAAATGAGCCGGCTTGAATAATATACTCAGCCGTTTCATCCACCGGTGTATCGTCAATCGCTGGCGCAGGTTTTTCCGGTACCACGCGCGGGGGTGGTGCCACCGGGCGGCTTGGCGCCTGCTCTGGTAATAGCGTGTAGAACTGAAACTCCGGTGAGATCGGCTCTGCTTTCTCGGGCTTTTTAACCTCTCGGGTGTCCGTGTGGCGATCAGACTCACGCGCTACCACCGGCTCATCTTCATCTGAACTCAATTGCGTTAGCGCAAACAGCAATCCAATCGCCATAGCGACGGCGACGGCTAACACGATTTTTGCAGCCGGGCTTGGTGATTGATTTTTTGGCCGGTTAGCCCGTTTTTTGATTGTCGTCACGTTTTTCTCCACACAACATCATTGATGGCTCGCCTAAGCTGAGCACATTACATTTCCTTCGGCGCGCTAACCCCCAAGATGACCAGGCCGTTTTCCAGCACCTGTCGAGTTGCATCAATTAAGTTTAATCGGGCATTACGCAATGCAGGATCGTCTTTGAGCAAGAAAGCGTGTGCATTGTAATAGCTGTGGAAGTCCTGAGCCAGATCACGCAGATAATGCACTAACTGATGCGGCTCGCGCGCCTGGGCTGCACGCTCAATTAACGCAGGATAACCAGAAAGACGCTTGAACAGATCCTGCTCATGCGGTTCGGTTAAGCGCTCGTATGCCGCCCGACCCTGTTCAACATCATGTTCAAAGCCACGCAACGGCAGCTGGCGAAACACACTATGTATCCGGGCATGGGCATACTGAATGTAATAGAGCGGGTTTTCATTACTCTGACTGGTGGCCAGCTTGAGATCAAAGTCTAAATGCTGGCTTGCTGCCCGCGTGACATAGAAAAAGCGGGCCGCATCACTGCCAACTTCCTCACGCAATTGGCGCAGGGTGACAAAACTGCCCGACCGGGTCGACATCGATAATCGCTCTTGGCCACGGTATAAAATAGCAAACTGCACCAGCGAAACGGACAATCGATCAGCTGGCTGACCCAAAGCGGTCATCGCCGCTTTTACCCGAGCAACATAGCCATGATGATCAGCACCCCACAAATCCAGCAGCAGATCATAACCGCGCTCGAATTTATCCAGATGGTAGGCAATATCCGAGGCGAAATAGGTGGTCTGGCCGTTTTCGCGACGCACCACCCGGTCTTTATCATCCCCAAATGCTGTCGACTCAAACCACAAAGCGCCGTCTTTCTGATAAAGATGTCCGGCCTTATCCAGCCGCTCAATCGCCGCCTCAACCTTGCCGGAATCGGCTAAGGATTGCTCTGAATACCAGTGATCAAAGCGCACTCCAAAACCGTTTAAGTCATCGCGGATATCGTTTAAGATAAAATCCAACGCCGCTTGAAACACGAGTTGATAACGCTCAGATCCAAGCAGCTGCTGCATACGCGCAATCAGCGCATCCACAAAGCCATCTGCATCCCCTTTTGGGGCATCAGCCGGCAGCCCGGTTTGGATTTCGGCCAAATCAGCCACCAATGACGCACCGTGCTGCTCAAAAAGCTGCCGGGCGATGGTGATAATGTAATCTTCTGAGCGATACCCCGCTGCTGGGAAGTCCGGCGCCTGCCCGGGGTTGGCTAGCTCTAAGTAACGCACCCAGACGCTCGCTGCGAGGATGTGCATTTGCCGACCGGCGTCATTGACATAATACTCGCTTTCTACCTCGTAACCGGCACTGGATAGCAGGTTGGCCAACACCGAGCCGTAGGCGGCACCACGGCCATGCCCCACATGTAAAGGCCCGGTCGGGTTGGCAGAGACATATTCCAACAGCACCCGCTGGCCTGCGCCGATCTGACTCTGACCAAAAGCGCTTCGCTTTTCGAGAATCTCATCAATCAAGGCAAATGCCGCCCCGGCTTTGATAAAGAAATTCACAAACCCAGGGCCGGCAACTTCGACCTTCTCGATGCGCATATCGTCGGCAAAAAAAGCCACCAATTGTTCGGCTAGCTCGCGCGGCGACTTACCGGTTGGCTTGGCGAGCATCAAAGCCAGATTAGTGGCAAAGTCGCCGTGCTCACGCTGCTTAGGTACCGACAACCTCGGCGTGCCAGCCCAGTCTTCGGCCAGATCGCCAGCGGCTTTTAGTTCATCACAAAAGACATTGAGACGAGCTTCGATTTCAACTTTCACAAGCAGCGGGTTCCTCGGTCGCGGAATTGATTTTAGGACAAGCGCGGTCTATAAGCACACCAAACGCAGGTTGGTTATTACAAATCGGCATGACCGTGCTTATGTAGGATGACAAGTTTACCGTCAAAGGCTCACCTCAGGCAAAACAATTGCCAGATCATGCATCAATTACCTTTTTGGCATATAAGATATTTATCAGCTATTCTCCAGTAAAACGATCAGGAACTTTAATCAGGATAAAGTAAATCGATGTGTCAGCAAGAAAATCATCCGGTGCAAACCGACGAAGAAAACGCACAATTAAACACCATCGCCCGCGCCACGCGAGAAATTCTCATTGCGATTGGTGAAGACCCGGATCGGGATGGGCTGAAAGACACGCCACAGCGTTTTGCGCGTGCCCTGCGTGATCTTACCCGTGGCATGAGCGGCTCATTGC
>DRZW01000183.1 GCA_011380105.1 Halothiobacillaceae bacterium | reverse complement strand
GGTGATCAGCTGCGCATTCGTGTCGAGCTCAAGCGATTAATCCGCGGCATGGGCTTTTTCAATTGTGAGGCCTTTGTCGGTGACGAGCTTGCTGCCAAAGCGGTCATCAAGTGTGCCGCAAGAGAGATTGTCGAATGATTGATTCCCGGGCAATTATCTCGGACGAGGCGAGCATTGACCCCAGTGTGAAGATTGGTCCGTACTCCATTATTGATGGGGATGTCAAGATCGGTGCCGGTACCGTGATCGGCCCCCATGTGGTTATCAAGGGGCCTTGTTGCATTGGTCAAGACAATGAGATTTACCAATTCTCCGTCATCGGCGAAATCCCTCAGGACTTAAAATTTGCCGGCGAGCACAGCGTGATTGAGATCGGAGATCGTAACCGTATCCGTGAATTCGCGTCGTTGCACCGGGGTACCAAGGGTGGTGGCGGGGTCACCCGCATCGGTAGCGACAACCTGTTGATGGCTTACACTCATGTGGCACATGACTGCCAAGTGGGCAACCATGTGATCCTCGCCAATGCGGCCTCACTAGCAGGTCACGTGGAAGTGCAAGATTATGCCATTCTCGGTGGTTTTGCCGTGGTGCATCAGTTCTGCCGTATCGGTGCCCACGCCTTTGTGGGTGGCGCCACCAAGATTACTCAGGATGTGGCACCGTTTATCATGGTGGATGGGGCGCGTGCCCGAGCGGTGGGGCTCAACAAGGAAGGCCTCAAGCGGCGCGGTTTTTCCGCAGCCGATATCACTCTGCTTAATAGAGCATTCAAGCGGGTGATCAAGTCCCGTCCGACGGACGAGGCGGAATGGGCCCAGTTGTACGAACTTGCGAAACAGAACGAATCACTCGCTCAGTTGTTGGCCTTTATCAAGACGAGTACCCGCGGCATCGTGCGCTGATTGCCGCCGCTTTCAAGATCTTGGTTCGCCCGGTGTTTGCTGGGCTCTCCTTGTCCGTTCCCCAAAAGTGTCATGAAATACCGAATCGAAAAAGACAGCATGGGTGAGCTTCGGGTTCCGGCCGAAGCACTCTATGGCGCTCAGACCCAGCGTGCAGTTGAAAACTTTCCCATCAGTGGTCTTACGATGCCGACATCGTTCATCCGCGCTCTGGGGCTGGTGAAGGCCGCCTGCGCTCGCGCCAACCGTGAGCTGGGGTTGCTGGATACGCAGCGGGCGGAGGCAATCGAGCAGGCGGCTATGCGCATTGCTCAAGGGCAGCATGCCGATGCCTTCGTGGTCGATGTATTCCAGACCGGTTCGGGCACCTCTTCCAATATGAATGCTAATGAGGTGATTGCCCGCTTGGCGTCTCAGACAGGTGTGGATGTGCATCCAAACGACCACGTCAACATGAGCCAGAGCTCTAACGATGTCATTCCCACTACGATCAGGGTGGCAGCCGTCAATGCTATTGAGGAACGGTTATTGCCGGCACTGGCACAACTTCGCGTGGTAATCCGTCGACGCGCTGTCGAGCTCGATGGCGTCGTCAAGACAGGGCGCACTCACCTAATGGACGCCATGCCGGTGCGCTTTGGTCAAGTGTTAGAGGGCTGGGCCGCCCAACTGGATGAGTCCGAACAGCGCATACGGGACAATCTGCCCCGTCTGCGTGCTTTGCCACAGGGGGGGACAGCGGTTGGGACGGGTATTAATGCCCCTACGGAATTTTCCGCTCGCTTCTGTAAGGCACTATCGACGTTCGCCGGTCGGGAGTTCCAGCCAATGGATAATTTTTTTGCTGGGCTGGGCGCGCAGGATGCCGCTGTTGAAGCCAGCGCCCAGTTGCGGGGACTGGCGATTGTGTTGACGAAGATCGCCAATGACCTACGTTGGATGAATTCTGGTCCGCTGGCGGGGCTTGGCGAGATTAGCCTGCCGTCCTTGCAGCCCGGCAGCTCTATTATGCCGGGCAAGGTCAATCCGGTGATCCCTGAAGCAGTACTGATGGTTTGCGCCCAGGTTCAGGGTAATGATGCGACGATCAGCCTGGCTGGTCAGTCTGGTAACTTCGAGCTCAACGTCATGCTGCCGGTTATGGCATACAACCTGCAACAGAGTATTGAGTTGTTGGCCAATGCCATGATCGTACTGGCCGACAAGGCCATTGCAGGTTTCAAGGTCAATGAGGATCGCCTGGTGGAGACGTTGGCGCGCAATCCGATCCTGGTGACTGCACTGAACCCAGTAATTGGCTACGAGCTGGGCGCAGCTATCGCTAAGCGTGCTTATGAGGAAAATCGTCCGTTGATTGACGTCGCATTGGAAATGACGGATCTGGACGAGGCGCGTCTACGTGAGTTGCTGGATCCGACCCAGCTGACCAAGGGCGGTATTCAGGATTGAGTTCAAAGATCATTCAAACGCATTAGCGCAAGCAAATAGGGCGACTGCGAGCTTGGCAGCGGTGCACTGCCTGATCAGGTCGAACAAAAAGCCGGATGCTCTGAGGCTGTCCGGCCTAAAAACCCCGAGCGAAGTCAATATTCGTGGTTAGAATGGATTGACTGAGGCGTCGCGAGTAAAGTGAGTGTAACCCACGGCGGCGCCAAGTCGCATCCCTATACCGACGCGGATAGGCGCGATGACGATGTCCTCGGAGCGTTGATAGTTCATGCCGACGCCACCGACGAAATAAGCACTTCCAGCGACACCGGCGAAGCGTTGGTAGATTGCTTCGGAGTCAGGCAGGTTGTAGACGAGGATGAACACGCGGCCACCGTCAGCACCAAAATCGAACCCGATAGAGGGACCTTGCCAGAAAACCTGGCGGATTTCTCCGGATTTGGTCACCAGTTCACCGCGGCCATAGCGCACGCCCAAGGCAAACGCGCCCCCAGCTTCCTCACCACGGATATAGGCATTGGGCGATCCGTGGTCCTTGAAGGCCTTGTCGACGATTACT
>DRZW01000034.1 GCA_011380105.1 Halothiobacillaceae bacterium | reverse complement strand
GGCTTGGCGTTGGTCAAAAGCCAGATGTAGGTGGTGATGCCGGTGTTGTAGAACAGGTTGTTCGGCAACTGGATGATGGTGTCTAGCATGTCGTTCTCGATGATGTGGCGGCGGATGTTGGATTCGCCGCTGCCCGCATCACCCGTGAACAGGCTGGAGCCGTTGTGAACACTGGCAATGCGCGCACCGATACGGCTATCATTGGTGGACTTCATCTTGTCCACCATCTCCATCAGGAACAGCAGCTGGCCGTCGCTGGAGCGGGGCGTGGCATCGACTGTTTCCACCTTGCCCCAGTAATCGGCCAGATCGACCTGAAAGCGCGGGTCGATGACGTCCTTGCCATCCTTGATGTGCTTGAGGTCACTCTTCCAGCTTTTGCCATAGGGCGGGTTGGAGAGCATAAAATCAAAGCGATGGCCCGAGAATTCATCAGTTGATAGGGTCGAGCCGACCCGGATGTTCTCAGGGTTGTTGCCCTTGATCATCATGTCGGATTTGCAGATAGCATAGGTCTCGTCGTTGATTTCCTTGCCATATAGATAAACGTCGCTCCACGCGGCGATCGGGCCATCGGGATCCTTGATATAGTTTTGCGCCTCGGTCAGCATCCCACCGCTGCCGCAGGCGGGGTCGTAGATCGTTATCACCGGCGGCAACTGGTTACTGATTGGGTCGAAGATGAGGTGGGTCATCAGATGGATCACCTCACGCGGGGTGAAATGTTCGCCTGCTTCCTCGTTGTTTTCTTCGTTGAACTTGCGGATCAGCTCTTCGAAGACATAGCCCATGCCAAGGTTGGACAGGCCCGGCATTATGTTGCCGTCCGGGTCTTCGGCGTCGTGGGGTGCCAGGTTGATGTAGGGCGAGAGGAACTTCTCCAGTACGTCGAGCAGGACCTGCTTGTTCGCCATGTGCCGCATTTGCTCGAGTAGCTTGAAGCGGGCGATGATCTCCTTGACGTTGTCGCTAAAACCGCCGAGATACTCCTCGACATTGGCCAGCAGGATCTGCTGATTGTTCGTGGCCGTGGTGTAGATATCTTTCAGCGTCCATTTGCTGATGTTGTAGAAAACGTAGCCGGAGGCGTCCGTCAGAGAGGCATCGTCGAGCTCGGTTGCCTTCATTTCCTCGCGCTGAAACCGGACTTCCTCAAGAACAGCCTCTTTGGTGGGTTCCAGAAGTGTGTCGAGACGGCGCAGCACGACCATCGGCAGGATCACATCGCGATACTTGCCCCGGACATATACATCGCGAAGACAGTCGTCAGCAATCGACCAGATGAAAGAGATGAGCTTGTTGTGAGCGTTCTGGTTCATACTCGCATCCTTTTTTCACTGGGGCGCACAGAGAAACTTCACGGTCTGAATTGTCCCGCCTTAGCAATTTCTTAAATGGCGTAGCTAAGAGGCACTGTAGTTTGGCTTTCTAGTCATCGCAACGCGCCAGCCGGATTCAGCGCATCCAGAACCATCATTCGTATCCGGCGCGATAATTGAACTCCCTTAATTGATAAGCTGGTTTATGCAGACTTGAATAATCTCATCATTGCGCCCGTGACCACACCTACGGCCGCGCGCAGACCTGACTTTGCGCTGAACCGAGTCTTCTACTCTATATTTATGGTGACAAGGGCGACTGGGCAGTCAACTTCAGTCAGGGACTTGGCAATCAATCATCATACCTTAAAGCGATTGAGCTTGTAGAAACAGCCGCCGACTTTGCGGTTGATTATGGAAACCGCCTTATCATCAGCGGTCATGCTCTAGGTGGAGGACTAGCAGTAGTAGCCGCAATAGCTGCCTGGTGCTATAACAGAAGTGTTATTTGAAGAAATATTGCAGGATAGCGATGCCACAACTAAGTAGTATAAGGTTGTGGCAAAGCTCGCTTGGATGAAGAGAGGCTGACGATGAGAGGATCTGTAAACAGCCGCTTGGCTATTGGATGGCTGCTAATGATGTTGCTGGGGTTTGGTTTGTGGCTGTATGCCCAGGCTGCCGATCAGCAGCGCATTGCAGTATTGCTTAGCCTAGATGGGGCGGTAAGTCCGGCCAGCGCCGATTATTTAATCCGTGGCATTCGTTCTGCCGAAGATCAGGGAGCCGAGCTTGTGGTGATTATGCTCGATACCCCCGGCGGGCTTGATTCGAGCATGCGTAGCATTATTAAAAAAATGCTCGCCTCTTCGGTGCCAGTTGCCGTATACGTCCATCCGGCTGGAGCACGTGCTGCCAGTGCGGGCACCTTTATGCTCTACGGGGCGCATATCGCGGCGATGACGCCGGCTACTAATTTAGGCTCAGCCTCACCGGTATCGATCGGTGGTGATACTCCACCCGGATTATCGCTGAGATCAGACCAAGCGCGCCTAACCACCATTTATGGCAATCAAGAGCAACAGACTGACCAAAACGGTGCGGCAGAAAAAGAGCCGCGCCGGGGTGAGACGGCCATGGAACGCAAGGTGCTTGAGGATGCCGTATCTTACATCCGCGGGTTAGCTGAGCGCTATGATCGCAATGCGGACTGGGCTGAAGAGGCTGTGCGTGAGGCGGTCAATATCACCGCTCGGGAAGCACTGGAAAAAAACGTCATTGATATTGTGGCCACTGATTTAGATGATCTGCTCATGCAGATTAACGGTATGACTGTGTATGTGAATGGGGTTGAGCAGGTTTTAAATACCGAAAACCTGCAAGTGCTGCGTCAAGACCCGGACTGGCGCGCTAAGCTGTTGGCCATTATCACCGATCCTAATGTCGCCTATATCTTAATGCTAATCGGCATCTACGGGCTGATTTTTGAGTTAGCTAATCCCGGTGCCCTGTACCCTGGCATTATTGGCTCGATTTCTCTGATTTTGGCTTTCTTTGCACTACAGGTTATGCCGGTTAACTATGCTGGGTTGGCGCTGG
>DRZW01000181.1 GCA_011380105.1 Halothiobacillaceae bacterium | reverse complement strand
TGAATAGAGAGCAGATTCTGCTTAATGTCCGCCTCGTCATCACCCACGATTTTATAACGAATCTCTTCATCAGTATCGAGATCGAGCACCTCTACTGTGGCACCAAAGATTACCTTATCACTGGGTGGCAATCGGGTAACGTCAATAATCTGCGCACGTGAGAGCTTTGCCTCAATCTCTTTGATGCGCCCTTCGATAAAGCTTTGTTCTTCGCGGGCGGCGTGATATTCGGCATTTTCTTTAAGATCACCCAATTCACGAGCCTCGGCGATCGCTTGAATCACCTTAGGTCGCTCTTCACTGCGTAACCGCTTTAATTCTTCTTCGAGTTTGGCTGCACCAGCGGCAGTCATCGGTGTTCGGTTCATTGGGCACACTCCTGATGCAAATCCTGCAGTCGATTGACCTCAATATTGTGATGCATGTAATCGAGTGCCAGCGCCATGGCCTGAGCGCCGGCAAGGGTCGTAAAGTACGGCACTTTATAATGCAGCGCTTCGCGGCGGATCTCATAAGAGTCACTGCGAGACTGCTGGCTACTGGAGGTGGTATTTACAATCAGAGCAATATCTTTGTTCTTGATTAGATCGACGATGTTCGGCCGACCTTCGGTTACCTTTTTAACCTCTGCAACAGCCAGGCCATGCTCGGTTAAGTGTCGAGCTGTGCCACGGGTGGCAATCAACTCAAAGCCTTCTTTTGCCAGCGCTTTGGCAACATCAACCACATTGGCATAGTCGTCTTTTTTAACTGAAATAAAGGCTTTACCCGAGAGCGGCAGCGGATTACCCGCACCCGTTTGGGCTTTAGCAAAGGCTTCACCGAATTCACGGCCAATCCCCATCACCTCACCGGTTGATTTCATTTCCGGGCCAAGTAACGGGTCAACACCAGCAAACTTAATAAACGGGAATACCGCCTCTTTTACCGAATAAAACGGCGGGATGCGTTCAGCAGTGATGTTTTGCCGCGCCAAGCTCACACCAGACATAGCCCGAGCGGCTATTTTGGCTAGCGGAATGCCCACTGCTTTTGAGACAAATGGGACAGTACGCGAGGCACGCGGGTTGACCTCGATAATAAATACCTCTTCGCCCTTAATGGCAACCTGGGTATTCATTAGCCCCACCACGTTCAACTCGCGAGCCATCGCTTTGATTTGCGCGCGAACTTTGTCCTGAACCGCTGCACTGACGGTATAAGGTGGTAACGAGCAGGCCGAATCACCTGAATGCACCCCGGCCATTTCAATGTGCTCCATCAATCCGCCAATCACGACATCTTTACCGTCACAAACGGCATCAATGTCCATTTCGGTAGCATCATCCAGAAAACGATCCAGTAATACCGGTGATTCGTTCGATACCTTAACCGCATCACGGATATAGCGTTTTAATTCCTCCTCATCATGGACGATTTCCATCGCTCGTCCACCTAACACATACGAAGGACGCACCACTAAGGGATAACCAATCTCGGCGGCCAGATGAATGGCCTGATCAGCTGATTTGGCGGTGCGGTTAGGCGGTTGCTGAAGATTAAGCTTGCGGATCATTTCTTGGAAGCGCTCGCGATCCTCAGCGCGGTCAATGGCATCTGGGGTGGTGCCAATAATCGGTGCACCAGCTTTTTCCAAATCGCGAGCCAGTTTTAACGGCGTCTGCCCGCCAAACTGCACCACAACACCACGTGGTTTCTCGATCTCAATGATTTCGAGCACATCCTCTAGGGTCAGAGATTCGAAGTATAAGCGATCGGAAATGTCATAATCCGTTGAAACCGTTTCCGGGTTACAGTTAACCATAATGGTTTCATAACCATCCTCTCGCAAGGCCAGCGCGGCGTGCACACAGCAGTAGTCAAACTCAATCCCCTGACCTATCCGGTTCGGCCCACCGCCTAAAATCATAATCTTGTCGCGATTTGTCGGCTCGGACTCACAGAAAGGCTCGTAGGTGGAGTACATATACGCCGTGCTGGTGGGAAACTCAGCAGCGCAGGTATCAACCCGTTTATAAACCGGTCGTACATTTAAGGCATGCCGGTGTTCACGGATGGTGGTTTCGGTTTCATCGAGTAGCTTGGCTAAGCGGCGGTCGGAAAAACCTGCACGCTTGAGCTGATACATTTGTTGTGCGCTGATTTCTTTCAGTGCACAACCTTTTAATGCCTGCTCGGTATCGACTATGGATTTAATCTGGGATAAAAACCAAGGATCAATAGACGAATGCTCGTAGACTTTTTCAACCGAGAAACCAAAACGGAAGGCATCGGCTACATACCAAAGGCGCTCAGCGCCCGGGGCGTGTAATTCACGGATCAGGCAGTCCTCGGCATCTTCTGCGCTCAGGTTCTGGTCTAGCACCTCATCTAAGCCATCGCGACCTGTTTCTAGACCACGAATCCCTTTTTGCAACGATTCACAGAAGGTCCGGCCGATCGACATAACCTCACCGACCGACTTCATTTGGGTGGTCAAGCGGTCATTGGCTGCTGGGAATTTCTCAAAGGTAAAACGCGGAATCTTGGTTACGACATAATCAATCGTCGGCTCAAAGGCTGCCGGTGTAGCGCCACCGGTAATGTCATTTAATAGCTCATCTAAGCTGTAGCCAATCGCCAACTTGGCGGCAATTTTAGCAATCGGGAAGCCTGTTGCTTTCGAGGCCAAAGCCGATGAACGCGAAACCCGCGGGTTCATCTCGATGACAATCATATCGCCATTTTCAGGGTTAATGGCAAATTGCACATTCGATCCGCCCGTTTCTACTCCGATCTTACGCAACACCGCTAAAGAGGCATTGCGCATGATCTGATATTCTTTGTCGGTAAGGGTCTGAGCCGGGGCAACGGTAATTGAATCACCCGTATGAACACCCATCGGGTCAAGGTTTTCAATCGAGCAGATAATGATGGCG
>DRZW01000155.1 GCA_011380105.1 Halothiobacillaceae bacterium | reverse complement strand
CCGGCCACAGAGAAAAACCACGGCTCTTCAAGCAAACGCAGCGTGCCCAGCGAGTCATCACCGCGATTAATCAAATCACCTACACAAATCACCCGATCCTGCACCGGAGAAAAATCATGCTTTTGTAGAATTTTTTCCAGAAGAGGACGGCTGCCATGCAGGTCGCCGATAATAAAATCGCGCCCGGATCGATTTTCTAGTAATTGCTTAAACAAGGTCATTTTAACCTGCCATTATAAAAAGCATGATTTATTATCAAGAGGAATATAAAAAACACCCCTTAAATACCGTCGTAATTATACCGACGGCATTTTAGATTAAGCGATGGATAATGCTTGATACCACCTTAATTTAATCACTAACCACGATCACAACTGCACGGCTAAAAAAGCAAGGGCGCATCATCGTAATTTGAGCAGTAATAATTGAAATCCAAGAGTATGGTGTGAGGCCAAAAAAACGAGTTTTAATACTGACGGGACTTAAAATCCGTTGGTATGACAACATGGCAGTCACAGCGCAGGGACAAGCTGAGTGGATAACACCAAATGCCAGCAAGAACCACCAGCAAACGGAGCTGTATTATGGGAAAACAATGCGTTAAGGTCAACTACTGGCTAGATTTCATTCACGCTGCTGGTATTCTGCCGATAATATTCACACCCAAACCAATTTAAGGAAAACAATCTCGTGCCTGATTCAGAACTAGCCGAACGTGATCAAGCCCTGTTTGATCGCCTAGTAGATACCTTTAGTCTAAAGCCGGATACCCAGGCTGCGCTGGCCCATGTAATCAGCTGCAGCCCATTTGCGGCCAACAGCTTAGAGCGTAACCCGGATCTGTTAACGGTATTTTTAAAAACCCAGCACGATCCCACCCCATTTACCGAATTAGAACAACGTTTTACTCAATTATTCGGCAACGATCCCAACGCACTGGAGCCGCCAGAATTTGCCCGACGGTTACGCCTGTTACGCCGCCAAGAAATGCTGATTATTGCTTGGCGGGATCTAACCGGGATTGACGATACCAACACCACGCTCAAGGCACTATCCCACTTTGCTGATTTTGCTATCGCTCAAGCACTGGATTATCACCAAAACCGGTTATTAAAACGCTTTGGCCAGCCGCGTCTGGCTGAAAACAATCAACCGGTCTATCCGGTTGTCATTGGCATGGGCAAGCTTGGTGGAAATGAGCTTAATTACTCCTCCGATATTGATTTAATTTTTGCCTACGAATCGGAAGGGGAAACCGATGGTCGCCGCAGCATCAGCAATGCAGAATTCTTTATTCGGCTAGGTCAGCAGTTAATCCGGGCACTTAATGAAGTGACTGCGGAGGGGTTTGTATTTCGGGTCGACATGCGCCTGCGGCCGTATGGTGATGAAGGCCCACTGGCATTGGGCTTTGATGCGATTGAGATTTACTACACCACTCAGGGGCGGGAGTGGGAACGCTATGCCTGGATCAAGGCTCGGGTGGTTGCCGGTGATAAAAACACCGGACAGACGCTGATGCAATTACTTCGGCCATTTGTTTACCGACGCTATCTGGATTTTGGGGCTTTTGCCCAGCTTCGGGAAATTAAACGCATGATCGAGCGCGAAATGAGCAGCGCGGCCATGCAAAATAATATCAAGCTTGGGCCGGGCGGCATTCGCGAAATTGAGTTTATCGGACAATTATTCCAATTGCTGCGCGGTGGCCGTGAACCTCAGCTACAAGCCCGCAGCCTTTTGCATGTGCTCGACTGCCTGCAGGAAATGGGCGAATTAGAAGCCGATGTCGTCGCTGATCTAAAGTCGGCCTATGATTTTTTGCGCCGGACTGAAAACCGCCTGCAGATGCAATATGACCAGCAAACCCAGACACTGCCGGACAACGAGCAGGATCGGGCAAGACTGGCTGCAGCGATGAACTATGAAAACTGGCCTGAATTTTTGGATGCACTTAATCAACACCGTGATCGAGTTCACCACCATTTCACGCAGGTTCTGCGCTTACCGAATGATGAGCACGATAACGATGACCCGGTCGCCGATGTATGGAAGGCCACTTTACCGCAAGCAGAGCGGGTGCGCGTTTTGGGCGAATTAGGCTTTGCGCAACCCGAACAGGTCGATACGGTCATTCAGGCCTGGCGGGCCGAGCAAAGCCCGAATCTGAACAATACCGTTGCGCGTCGTCTTGATGATTTGATGCCTGATCTACTGCGGGATATTGCCGAGTATCGCGATGATTCGGCAACATTAGACCGCATGCTCGATCTACTAGCCGCCATCATGCGGCGCAGTGTCTACGTGGCCTTGCTCATCGAGCAGCCCCAAGCACGTCGCCAATTAGTGCGTTTATTCCATGCCAGCCCTTGGATTGCCGCCTTACTCACTCAACATCCCATTCTACTCGATGAATTAATTGATCCCGAAACGCTCTATTCCCCCCCTAATAAACAGGCGCTGGCACGTGAGCTCGATGAACTGATGAAAAAGTGCCCCAATGACGAAGAGCAGGCACTCGATGAACTACGCCGTTTTAAACAGCTGGCTACCTTACGGGTCGCTGCTGCTGACATTGTCGGTGCCCTGCCGGTGATGCGAGTTTCCGATCAGCTAACTTGGATCGCTGAGGTGATTCTGGATGTCGTGGTAAAACGTGCCCATGAACAGATCAGCAAACGCCACGGCCTACCCAGTGCCGTTGATGAACACGGTAATACCTACACCCCCGGTTTTGCGGTAATCGGTTATGGGAAACTCGGTGGAATTGAATTAGGTTATGGCTCGGACTTGGATCTGGTCTTTCTGCACAACTCTACCGGTGATCAGGCCATGACCACCGGCAAACGCGTGATTGATAACAGCTTATTCTTTGCCCGGGTCGCCCAGAAAGTTATTCACATGCTGAGTATCCGCACCCCGGCT
>DRZW01000156.1 GCA_011380105.1 Halothiobacillaceae bacterium | reverse complement strand
CGCACCCTGTTTTAACAAGGTTTGCGCACGGCTCACCCCCTCGGCCAAGGAGGCGGTGAGATCAGCGGCGTAGATCGCCGCGCCGGCATTTAGGCTAATCATATCGGCCACTGCCCCCGGCTGCCCACCTAGCGCATCACGAATTAACTGCACACTTTGCACAGGCCCGTCTACAATCAGCGCATCGAGCGGTTGACGGCGCAGACCGAAGTCTTCGGGGGTAATCTGATAGCGTTTAATCGTACCATCGACTAACTCAGCTACCTCGGTGGCTTCAGCCAGTGAGATTTCATCGAGGCCATCATGACTATGAACCACCAATACATGGCATGCGCCTAACTGCTGCATGGTCTCGGCCAGCGGTTGTAACCAACGCTGATGATAAACCCCTAAGACCATCGCCGGTGCCCCAGCCGGGTTGGTTAACGGGCCGAGTACATTAAACAGGGTGCGAATACCTAGCTCTTTGCGGGGGGTGGCGGCATGGCGCATCGCACTGTGATGCTTGGGCGCAAACATAAAGCCCACGCCCAGAGTGTTTACACATTCGGCCACCACCTCCGGGGGGACATCTAGGTTCACGCCAGCGGCTTCGAGCATATCGGCACTGCCCGAACGGCTGGTGATCGAGCGGTTACCATGCTTGGCCACATGGCCGCCAGCGGCGGCAACCACAAACGCAGAAGCCGTAGATACATTAAACAAAGCCGAGCCGTCACCGCCGGTACCGACAATATCAACCAAATGCGGCACATCAACGCGCACCCCCACGGCCAGCTCGCGCATAACCGTAGCGGCGGCTGTGATCTCATCTACCGTCTCGCCTTTCATTCGCAGCGCCACCATAAATCCGGCGATTTGAGCCGAAGTGGCCTCGCCGCTCATAATCTGGCGCATAATCGCATGCATCTGATCGAAGGATAAATCCTTATTTTCGACCACGTGCGCTAGTGCTTGGGTAATCTCCATCGAACCAGCCTCTCCCCTGATATCGGCAGTGCTTAAACAACCGTGAAGGCTGCATCTTACCGGTAAACCACCAGCAGACGGAACCTCCCCGACCAATCCATCCACTCACAGCTTGCCTACTGTTGGCCTGTATTAGGCATTCGCACAGGCAATTTACCAGCTATAAATGCGTAATTAATGGCAAGCTGGCCTTGTTTTATAACAATCTTTGTTAAGATGCATAACTCAGCGACACCGACGTGGCTTTATCAAATTTCAGAACGTAAACACCATGACCACCCCAACCTCTCATACCGCCAAATTTGATCTTTCCACCTTCCAGGGGCTAGTGCTGGCTTTGCAAAGCTACTGGGCCGAGCAAGGCTGTGCTGTCCTACAGCCATTGGACTTAGAAGTTGGGGCCGGTACTTTTCACCCGGCGACCTTTCTGCGCTCGATTGGCCCGGAACCGTGGCAGGCGGCCTATGTTCAACCCAGCCGGCGCCCCACCGATGGACGCTATGGCAACAACCCCAATCGCCTGCAGCACTATTATCAATTTCAGGTGGTGTTAAAGCCCTCACCGTTAGACATCCAGGAGCGCTATCTTAACTCGTTGCGCTTTCTCGGCTTTGACCCACTAACCCATGACATCCGTTTTGTGGAAGATAACTGGGAATCCCCCACGCTGGGTGCCTGGGGCTTGGGCTGGGAAGTCT
This sequence comes from Halothiobacillaceae bacterium, assembly GCA_011380105.1. Classification (GTDB taxonomy): domain Bacteria; phylum Pseudomonadota; class Gammaproteobacteria; order Halothiobacillales; family Halothiobacillaceae; genus Guyparkeria. The sequence goes on along the minus strand of DRZW01000156.1, from coordinate 1,264 downwards.
GGCTTAACGGCATGGAAGTGACTCAATTTACTTACTTCCAGCAAGTCGGCGGGCTCGATTGTCAACCCGTTACCGGTGAGATCACCTACGGGCTGGAACGACTGGCGATGTATATCCAAGGCGTGGAAGATGTTTATGATTTGGTCTGGGCTCGCTCGGATGCCGGAGTGATTACCTACCGCGATGTTTATCATCAAAATGAGGTCGAGCAGTCTAGCTATAACTTCGAGCACGCCGATACCAAACATCTGTTTGGGGTGTTTGATCAGGCCGAGGCGGAATGCAAGCGGCTCATCGAAGAAAAGCTCAGCCTGCCGGCCTACGAGCAAGTATTAAAAGCCTCGCATGCTTTTAATTTGCTCGACGCCCGCCGGGCAATATCCGTCACCGAACGTCAGCGTTTTATCCTCCGGGTGCGCAGCATGGCGCGGTTAGTTGCGCAGGAATACTACGCCACGCGCGAAGCGCTGGGCTTTCCCATGGCAAAATAACCCGGGTCGTGAGTCTGCGTTAACCATAATTACCTTTTGACGGGTTGGGAGGATTTGCCCACCAGCCCAGTATTATTATTTTAAGGGATGTTTCGCATGAGCAATCCGGCCGATTTTCTATTTGAACTCGGAACCGAAGAACTACCCCCCGGCGTACTGGCAAGACTTGCTGAGGCTTTAAGTAACGAAATCAGCGCTGGATTTAAGCAAACCGGTTTAACATTCGGTGCTGCCAAACACTATGCCGCACCACGCCGGCTCGCCGTCTGGGTGACCGGTTTAGCAGACAAAACCGAGCCCAAAACCGTTGAAAAGCGTGGCCCGGCCGTTAAAGCCGCCTTTGATGCCGACGGCAACCCCACCCGGGCGGCGATGGGTTTTGCCCAAAGTGTCGGCACCACCGTCGATGCTTTAGAGCGCATGCAAACCGACAAAGGCGAATGGCTGGTTTTTAGAAGCACCGAACCGGGCAAAGCCGCCAGCACGTTAATCCCAGATATCGTCACCCGCGCGCTGGATAAACTACCCATACCCAAGCGGATGCGTTGGGGGAATTCAAAGGCTGAGTTTATCCGACCGGTGCACTGGCTTTTATGTCTGCATGGCACTGAGGTAGTGCCATTCTCCGCATTGGATCAGCGCACGGGCAATATCACCTACGGGCATCGTTTTCATCACCCCGAGCCGATCACCATCAACCAACCGGCCGATTATGTCGAACAGTTACGGCACGTAGGTTATGTGATAGCTGATTTTGCCGAGCGCCGCGATGT
>DRZW01000179.1 GCA_011380105.1 Halothiobacillaceae bacterium | reverse complement strand
GCGTAGCAATAAGCTAGCACGCATACCTAACCTAAAAAATACCCTATTAAGTACCGATTCTGGCGGGCTTATCCACGCAGTAATGCCGGATTAAACCTGTTTTTAATCCTGTTGCGTCAATCCAACAGCGAATCTAAAACTCAGGTCAAGGGTACAAATACAATCTGCCCTGCCACCTCTGCTCGCACCAAGCGCTGGTTGTATAGTTTTTCCAGTGCTTGGGTGACCAGCATCTCTTCAAGCACGCCCCAGCAAGCTGTGCCATCGGGGTACATTAACAACAGGTGCGTACAAAAACGCACCGCGTAGTTAATATCATGCAATGATAATGCCACCGACCCACCCTGATTGGCGAAATCTTGGATCATCGCCAGCGCCCGCATTTGCCATCCGGGGTCGAGGTGATTGGTAGGCTCATCGAGTAGCAGCACCTCAGGGTTTTGAATCAGCGCCACGGCTAGAGCAAGCCGCCGGGCCTCACCCCCTGATAGCGTTGTCGCATCACGGTCAGACAAATCTGCCAAAGACAGCCTATGCAGGGTAGAGGTCACGATTTGGTGGTCAGCATCAGAAGGGGTCTGCCAACGACTCATGTGTGGGTAGCGCCCCATCATGGCAACCTCGCGCACACTCGCCGGAAAACCGTTAATCTGCTCTTGTTGCACCAGTGATAACCGGCAGGCCAGATCACTGCGCGCAAATTCCGCCAAGAGGTGCTGCCCTAACAATAATCGGCCTGCTGCAGGTGCGCGTAATCCGGCTAAGGTATGTAGCAAGGTGGTTTTACCTGCACCATTGGGGCCTAGAATACCCCAGCACTCACCCGGGCTTATTGAGAACGTCAGCGGATCGGCTGATTGGCCATTTGGCAAGTCCATGATCAGGTTCTGCAAGTGCAGCGCAGTCATCCGTAACGCCCCTGATGGCGATATAACAAGTACAAAAAGATCGGCGCACCGATTAGCGCCAATATGCTTCCGGCCGGAAGCTGTTGGGGGGCAATAATTAATCGGGCAATCAGATCTGCGGCGACCACCAGCATCGCACCGATCAAAATAGACGCCGGCAGCACCCGGCGGTGATCCAATCCCACCAGCAGCCGAGCCATATGCGGCGCAATCAGCCCCACAAAGCCAATGGTGCCCACAGTAATCACAGCAATCGCAGTGGCCAGCCCGGCGATTACGAACACAATAAAACGCACCTGCTCGACCCGAACCCCCAAAGTGGCGGCCAGCACGTCACCACGGGTTAGCAAATCCAGATCACGTGCCAAAAACAACACCAACGGCAACAGCATCAGCAATACCACCAACGCCAGCGTGCCGCCCGGTGCGCGTGACAAATCGCCCATTAACCAGAAAAGCATACCGCGCAGCACCCCATCAGGCGCTAACGATAACAATAGCGTTACCACCGCACCCAACGCGGTTGCCAGCACCACACCGGTGAGGATTAACCGGCTTCCATCCCACACCTGCCGACTGCGCGCCAGCCACAACACAAGTGCTAACACCAGCAGGGCACCTATGGCTGCGCTAACATGCTGCAGCAACAGCCCTGCCCCCAAAAGCATCGCTGAAAGCGCAGCGACCGCAGCCCCACCGGATATCCCCAAAATGTAGGGGTCGGCCAGCGGGTTGCGGGTCAATACCTGCACCAGCGCGCCGGCTAAGCCCAACAAGCCACCCGCCGCCAGACCGGCTAATACTCGTGGCAAACGCAGGTCAGTTAAAATCGCACTCGGTAGGTTATGCCACTGCCAAGGCGGATAATGACCCGCCGCCCCCATGGAAAGCGAAAGCACCGCCAGCGACAGGCAGCCTAGTAAAAGCAACCCGAGCCAGCGCACGGTTTACTCCTCGACCTGCCGTGCGCGCACCGCATCGACCGCCCGGCATAACATATCAACACCCTCAACCAGTCGCGGCCCAATCCGCACCAATAAATCGGGGGGCAGAACAATCAGACCATCGTTGGCAACCGCCGGTATGTCAGGCCAATTACGCCAGCGGTTAAAATCCCGCGCAGGCTCGGTGGTGATCAACAACGCGGGCGCGGCTTTGATCACTGCCTCGGTGCTATATTGCGGCGTGGTATTACCGTGATGGGAGACAATATTCTCCACCCCACATAACGCCATGGCCTCACCGATGTAGTGCTCAGGCGTTACGGTGGTCAGAGGGTTAGGCCAAATCTCAAAAAAGCCACTGATAGGCGTTTTTTGTCCATAGATCTGAGTTAAGTCGGCCAAGCGTTGCTCAAAGTCCGCCGCCTTTGCATTTGCTTGATCGGCATGTCCGGTTAATGCCCCCAGCCCGCGCAGCAACGGCGGCACATCCGCCAACCGTTGCCCCTGACTGCGCCAGACGGCAAAGCCCATGGATTCCAACTTTTCTAGTTGTGCACCATTCCCGCCTTGCGCCCAGGCCACAATTAAATCCGGATCTAAGCGCACAATGGCTTCTAAATCCAGCCCACGGTGCCCGCCGACCGATGGTAAATCGCTGGCTTCTGGTGGGTAATCACTGTACTCAACCGCTGCGATAACTTGCCCACCTGCACCAACAGCGAATAATGATTCGGTTAGATGCGGCGCCAAGGCAATGACCCGTTTAGCGGGCTGATCTAAGCACAATGGCTCGCCATCAGCTTGGGGCACACAGACCGCCTCGGAGGCGGCCACCATTACTGGCAGCAAACCACCCAAACACAGAGCGAGTAAGGCGCTAATACGGATAGCCATCTACAAATCAATACCGGGCTGAGCGGCCACACCCGCCTGAAAGGCATGTTTTTGGTCGCGCATTTCGGTGACAGTATCGGCCAACTCGGTCAGTGGCTTTATCGCACCCCGGCCTGTCACCACCACGTGTTGGTTAACCGGCCGGGCTGCGATGGTATCGAGCACAGCATCGGCATCCAGATAACCGTAGCTGAGCAGGTAGG
>DRZW01000212.1 GCA_011380105.1 Halothiobacillaceae bacterium | reverse complement strand
CAACTATCCTGACACCCAACGCCCATGAAGCCCGGGTGCTAGCTGGTGGTGTGGAAGATTCCAGCGAGCGTGGTCAGGTGCTTGCCGGTTTAGGCAGTGATTTTGTCTTAATGAAAGGCGGTGATGAGCCGGGTGATGAGGTGATTAACTGGTTATACGGGGTCGATCCACCGCAGCGGTTTGTATTTGATCGTATTGAAGGTCGTTTTCACGGTTCAGGCTGCACTTTGGCCGCCGCCATAGCCGGTTTGCTCGCCCAAGGCAATGATCCGGTTAATGCGATACATGAGGCGCAGATTTATACACACCAGACCCTTTTATATGCCGCTGCGATTGGCCACGGCCAGCTAATCCCGCACCGATTGTTCTGGGCTGATATCCAGCCTGATGAAGAACCACTAGCAGAAACACCCAGTGGTGATAGCCGTATCCATTAACCGATAAACTGCCCAGAGCATGAGCACCAGAGATTTCTCAAAACCCAGTAAAACTCAGCTACTCGAACAACTAGAGAAAATCGCTGTGCAAATGCAGTCGGCAGGTTTATGGGCCGATGAGCCACCCCCTGAGCGTGCTTTTCAAAGCACGGCTCCTTTTTGTTTTGACACGATGAATTTTGAGCAGTGGTTACAGTGGGTATTTCTTCCGCGGATGAAGCATTTGCTGCACACCGGCCAGATGCCACCGGCGGGGTGTTCCATAGCGCCGTTGGCAGAACATCAATTCACCGAGTATCAAACCGATACCACCGCGCTACTGGTTGAAATCACCCGCTTTGATCAAATGGCTCTCGATTATTTTGGAATCGAGCCTGAATAAATTCCGATGGAGTAACTAAGTGCACGATTCAGGTCATCCACCGGCGTGGCATCAGGCCACCCAAGCAATTCGCACCGGTTATCAGCGAACCGAGCAGGGTGAACACGGCGAGGCGATTTTCACCACCTCGAGTTTTGTGTTTGACTCCGCCGAGCAGGCCGCTGCTCGCTTTTCTGGTGATGAGCCCGGCAACATCTACGCCCGTTTTACCAACCCCACTACGGCCATGTTTGAAAAGCGGTTGGCTAATATGGAGCAGGGGGTTGGCTGTGTGGCGACGGCATCGGGTATGTCCGCGATACTCTCCACCTTTATGGCGCTGTGTGAACCAGGTGATGAATTGGTAGTCGCGCGTCAGATATTTGGCACCAGCGTGGTTTTATTCGAAAAATATCTGGGCAAATTCGGCATTCAAGTTCACTTTGTGGATTTGACCGATCTTGAGCAATGGCAGGCTGCTTGCAATTCCAAAACTCGGTATTTGTATGTAGAAACGCCTTCCAACCCGTTAACCGAGGTGGTGGACATCACTAAGTTAGCTGAGTTGGCACATCAGCATTCAGCCAAACTGATTGTGGATAACTGCTTTTGCACCCCGGCGCTCCAAACGCCGCTTACCCTTGGCGCTGATATTGTTATTCACTCAGCGACCAAATTTTTGGATGGCCAAGGGCGGGCAATGGGTGGCGCGGTAGTCTGCGCGGATTTGGCCGATGAACAAGCGATTCGTGGCTTCTTGCGCACTTGCGGGCCAACTATGAGCCCATTTAATGCCTGGTTGTTTGGCAAAGGTCTTGAAACCCTCAATATCCGCATGCAGGCGCATTGCCAGAACGCGCAAATCCTCGCTGAGTGGTTGGCCGCGCACCCGGCAGTCGAAAAAGTCCACTTTCCTGGATTGGCCGAGCACCCGCAGTACGCGCTGATCCAACGTCAGCAACGTGGCCCCGGTGCGATTGTCTCCTTTGTCGTTGAAGGCGGTCGAGCAGCCGCTTGGCGGGTCATCAATCAGACTCGCCTGCTGTCGATTACCGCAAATCTAGGCGATACCCGTACCACTATTACCCATCCGGCAAGTACCACGCATGGCAGGTTATCTGAACAACAACGTCGTGAGGCGGGTATTCAAGAAGGCCTAATTCGCCTCTCAGTAGGTCTGGAAGATCCACAGGATCTGATCGACGACCTTGCCCGAGGGCTGGATTAAGGTTTAGCTGTGCGAAGCAGAACCTGCATTCCCGTGCTAATGCTATAGTTCTCGGAATAACGCAATATCGCATATTGCTCATGCAGATAAATAACCCGCGCTGCACCTAAGCTCTCCGGTGCGTATTGTGGTCGATGTGTGGCGGGTTGTTCCCGCCGGGTAAGGGCATGTGAGCCTAAGCTGGCCAAAGGTGCGCCGGTGCGAATGACATCGAACATGGCGTGGTTTGTTAAGCCATCGGCCATGCCAAGATCAATATATAGCTCCTGCGCACCATAACGGTGGTTGACCTTCGTAACCCGGCCAACTAGCGGGCGACAGGTAATTTCAGCGGCAATTTCATCGGCGATATCCCGCGCAACCAACCGGATGTGCTCGCCGTATTCAGTCTCCCAGAAGCCCTGTTCGGTCGCATCCACCGGGTTATGGCGCGGTGTGTATTTGGCAGGGCTGATAGTATGGCTGCCTTCCCGCAGGCGGGATGCGCTCGATCCCTGATCCAGGGTATAACTTATTTGCCCCCCGCGTTTTTCAAAGGTAATGGGTAAAATCTCAAGGTGACTACGCTTGCCTTTTAGTTGAAAATCCTCACCACGCAGATTAATAAAATAAGTCGCTGATTGCCGCAACCAAGCGCCTATCGCCGGTTCCAAGCTGCTATCCCGCGTTGCGGGTACACGAGCTGTTACCTGAAAACCATGTTCGGTTAATTCAGCAGCCAGCCGGTCGGAAAATGCCCGTCCTAAATGTAATAAATCATTGGGGGGGTGGGCGATCTGCATATCCGCTATCACCACCCGATGTGGGTAATTGCAGACACCGGCGGATGCCGTATGTGGCAAAAGTAGTACCAGCCCAATCAGAAAACCGATTCTCATTAGCGAAACTCCCCTTCAGCGTTAATTGAATTTTAGTAGGGGTGAGCAAGCAATAATAGGGCCGATTTTACCGGTGGGT
>DRZW01000096.1 GCA_011380105.1 Halothiobacillaceae bacterium | reverse complement strand
GGCTAGATCAGAACATAAGAATGCGGCGGTATTGCCCACCTGTTCGGTAGTTACATTGCGTTTTAGCGGGGCGTTTTTCTCGACATAATCCAAAAAGCCCTTGAAATCGCCAATCCCGGATGCCGCTAGGGTTTTTATCGGCCCGGCGGAGATGGAGTTAACCCGGATGCCGCGCGCGCCTAGTTCAGAGGCGGCAAGATAGCGCACGGTTGCTTCCAATGAAGCTTTGGCTACGCCCATAACGTTGTAGTTCTTCATAACCCGTTCTGCACCTAAGTAGCTTAGGGTGACTACTGAGCCGTTATCGCGTAGATGGGGGCGGGCGGCTTTGGTTAGTGCGGCTAATGAATAGGCGGAAATATCATGTGCGGTGCTAAAAGCCTCACGATCGAGCCCATCGAGGAAATCACCATCTAAGGCCTCGCGCGGGGCAAAGGCCATTGAGTGCACCAGAATATCAAAGCCTTCTGCCCAATGTTCTGCCAATGCCGGAAAGAGGGCATCGATCTGTTCATCACTACTGGCATCCAAAGGCAGGTAAATATTGGAGCCAAGATTGGCCGTGGCTTTCTCTACCTTGGGTTTAAAGCGTTCATTTAAATAAGTAAATGCCAGCTCGGCACCTTCGCGGTGCATAGCTTCGGCGATACCGGTGGCGATGGAGCGATTGTTGGCAACACCGGTGATCAGTGCGCGCTTTCCGGTTAAAAATCCCATGATTAAATGCTACCTCTATATTTGTGAGTGATTGATTTGTCGATGTCACGCCGACACATTGTCATTTGGATACCAACGGCTTAACGTGTGTCAATAACTATTACCCAAAGCTTGCTAGCGCTTTGGCTCGTGCCGTGGTCTGGTGATGTAATATTATCAGTACCTGATATTCGACATTAAGGCTAACTCCTGTAAATTGGATTCTGATTGTACATGCATGCTACCAGCAAAGGCAGTGATGGACTGCACAAGCCTAGCCGTCGCCGTTTTTTATTTTCATTAGCCGGTATCGCTGCTATCACAGTGTTACCTGCAAGCGCACTGCGCGCCCAGACGGCCGGGCAGATCCGTGAGGGTTTGGGCTATCCTGCGAAATATGCACCAGACTTTGCTCATTTTGACTATGTTAACCCGAATGCCACGCGTGATGGTCGATTGGCGATGTCGGTGTTTGGCACCTTCGATTCGCTCAATCCATTTGTGCTTAAAGGACTAAGTGCAATGGGATCGGCAAGAATGCCGTTTGATTCATTGGTGGTGCGTTCCTGGGATGAGCCGTTTTCCGTCTACGGTCTGCTCGCTGATCAATTGGCATTAGCCGCAGATGGATTATCGGTAGTTTATCGATTAAACGCGGCTGCCCGGTTCGCTGATGGCAGTCCGGTTACCGCTGAAGATGTTGTGTTCACTTTCGAGCTATTGGTCAGTGAACAGGCCCATCCACGTTATCGTCAATACTGGTCGGATGTGGCCGGGGTTGACGCGCTCGATGAGCGCCATGTGCGGTTTCGCTTCGTGCGTGAAAACCCCGAGTTGCATTTGGTGGTAGGTGAAATGCCTGTATTTGCTCGGCATGCGGTAAACGCCGAGAGTTTTGCGGATTTAGCCCGTGACCCAATTATGGGCAGCGGCCCATATGAGATTATTGATGTTAATTATGGCAGGAATATCACTTTCGCTCGCCGGCCGGATTATTGGGCGCAAAACCTGAATACCCGGCGCGGGTTTTATAACTTCGCCGAGGTCGAATTTAAATATTATCGCGATCACACCATCGCCTTAGAGGCGTTTTTTGCCGGTGAGTTTGATGTCTTCCATGAAACTAACTCCAAGCGCTGGGCTCGATCTTATACCGGTCGGGGAGTGCGTGATGGATTGATACATCGCCGTGAAATCCCGCATGAGAACAACGCGGGTATGCAGGGTTTTGCAATGAATACCCGCCGCTCGATTTTCTCAGATCGGCGAGTGCGGCGTGCCATGACGTTGGCGTTTGATTTTAACTGGTCGAATGTGCATCTTTTTTATGGTCAGTATGAGCGCTGTTACAGCTATTTCTCCAACAGCGAGCTTGCCGCCCGCGGTGTGCCTGAGGGTGAAGAACTGGCGCTCTTAACCCCTTTTGCCGACCAGCTCCCCCCGGAATTATTCACCCAGCCGCATGTCACACCTTTTGCGGCCAACCCTGAAGAGCAACGCCAGAATATGATTGAAGCGCGCGATTTGCTTAAAGAAGCGGGTTGGAATGTGGTTGATGGCGTATTGCGTAATCAGGAAGGTCGGGCTTTTCGGTTTGACATCATGCTCGCCCAACGCGGATTTGAGCGGATTGTCGCCCCCTATGCATACAATTTGCGTCGATTAGGTATTGATGTTCGTTACCGGACGCTCGATTTGGCCTTATACCAGCGACGCATGGACGAGTTTGATTTTGACATGACCGTAATCGCCTACGGTCAGTCGCAGTCACCGGGTAATGAAATTCGCGATATGTTCTCAAGCGACGCAGCAAAACGCCCCGGTTCGCGTAATTTCTGTGGGATTGCCAATCCGGTAGTGGATAAGCTGCTCGATGAGGTAATTTATGCCCCCAATCGTGAGCGCTTGGTGGTGGCCGCCCGAGCACTCGATCGGGTGTTGATGTGGAATGAATATATGGTGCCTAATTGGTACACCAGCGCGCATAGGCTTGCTTGGTGGAACCGTTTTGCTTATCAAGACCAGCCCTTGCCCCGGTTTTTCAATGCCCATGACTGGATTGTGCAGACTTGGTGGCAGACAGACACCGAGGCTCAGCCCGGCCCGGTGGTTGAAGACATCTCCAACCCGTTGGAAATAGAGGACCCTTCTGATGAATAACTTGCACTCTAACCGGTTCCGTACTTGTTGGCGCGGCTGGCCGTTAATTTTTTTAGGGGGGCTGGCATTACTGTTAGCTGGTTGCGCTGCGAATCCATATTACGATACCTATACCCGTTTTACCCCGCCTACGGGC
>DRZW01000054.1 GCA_011380105.1 Halothiobacillaceae bacterium | reverse complement strand
TGGTTGGAATCGATAACGCTTTCGCCGCACAGCCCCCCAGATGAGCCGCGCGAGCCAAGTGCAAGTGCACCAGTTGCGGTCGGCAAGACTGGAGTATTTTTTTGATCCGCCAGCCTGCTAGGCGGTCCCAGCGGCCAAGCACCGTCACCGGAAAGACCGTGACACCAAAACAGGCCTCAAGCTCATCGCGTCGCTCAAATCGGCGCTCACAAATCACGACCACCTCGTGGCCACGAGCAGCCAGGGCCTTGGATAGCGCCACAAAATACCCTTCGGCTCCACCCATACCGGATGCCAGCATAATCTGGGCGATCTTCATGCTTTATTTTTCCCTAAGACCGTTGATGACCTGTTGATAAACAGCTAGGGTTCGTCTGGTCATATATTGCAGGGTAAATGGATGATGCTGTTTTGGCGCTTCGGGATGATCCAATAATGCTGCTGTGATGCTGCGTAATTGGATCGTATTATTTACTGGGACTTTGCCCTGCGGGAAGATAGCATCGAGCTGTTCGCCCACGCCACCGTGATCAAAGCCCACCACCGGCACACCCAGCGATAGGCTCTCGAGTGTGGTACGACCAAACGCCTCAGGCTCATTTGCTAGGGAGAAAACCAGTGTTGAGATCGCCATGATTTCTTTTAGATCGGTGCGCGTTCCGGTCAGGGTGATGTGCTCTTGTAAGCCGCGCTTGGCAATGCGCTCACGTAGTTCGGTTTCAAAAGCGGCACGGCGCGGATCACTCCCTCCTACCATAACACCGTGTATATCCGGGTAATCGCACACCAGTTGCTCGATTAGATCAATAAAGGTAGTTCCACCTTTCCAGCGGGTTAAGCGTCCAGGCAAGGTTAACAACCTTTTGCCTTTGGTCTGGGGAAACTCGGCAAAAAACTGCGCCCGCCAGTCGGAATCGGGCTTATAGCCATAAGGAAACGCCACCGGGTCCACACCGCGATGGATGACCTCAACCCGGCGCATATCAACTTTAGGGTAGTTTTCTGCGATGTAATCACGAATCATGTTTGATACCGCAATCACCCGTTGGCCTTGGGTCATGATCGCGCTGTACCGGTTAACCGAATACGGGCCGTGCACTGTGGTCACCAACCCCGGACGTTCGGCTTGGGGCAGGCTTTTCCAGGCAAAATAGCCCATCCAGGCAGGCAAGCGGGAACGTAGATGCAACACGTCGATCTTGTACTGTTTTAATAAGCGCCGTAATTTTGGAATGACCGCCAGTGTGGAAAGCCGCTTCTCACCGACCGGCAGGGTGATATGCTCTGCGCCGATTTGAGTCAATTGAGCAACCATCGGCCCACCATTGGAAACCACCACAGCGCGATGTCCTTGCTCAATAAGTGCCTGCGCAATTTCTAAGGTGCCACGCTCCACCCCGCCACTGTGCAATGCTGGCAGCAATTGCATAACTGTTATGCGGGTATGGAGTGGTGCTTCTTCAGTGGGATCAGACATTATCTATATAGATCTATATAGGGCCTTTCAGGGCTTTAAAACCTGCATGGATGATACACTAAAACACCCAAACACGAACCAATCGCATTGATGCAAAAAAATCAAACACAGCTAAAACATTGCTGGACCTTAACCAGTGGTGAGGCCGGCATGACCAACCAGGCCATTGGGTTGGCACAAGCGTTAGGCTGCGAGCATCAGCATAAAACAGTGGTGCTTAAAAAACCGTGGCGCAAACTACCCGGCCATTGGGTGCCCAGTGCGATTGGCAAATTAGAACCAGTCAGTGATGCCCTCGCCCCGCCCTGGCCGGACTTGGTTATCTCCTGTGGGCGGCGCAGCACGGCAGTTGCCATTGATATTGCCCGTCAGAGCAACGGTGCGACTAAACTGGTGCACATCCAAAACCCGCTAATTCCAACGCGATACTTTGATTTAATCTTCGCACCAGAACATGACCGACTTCAGGGTGAGAATGTTTTTCAAACTGTGGGGGGGCTAACGCACATTACCCCGGCATTTCTGAGTGCTGCCCGAGCGCAGCCACACCCGGCACTAAAAACTAGCAAACATCCTATTGTGGGCGTGCTAATTGGCGGTAGTAACAAGAAGGCTCGGCTCACTGAAAAACGCGCCTTTGAAATTGGGCAACAATTAGCGGGTTTAGTGGATCATTACCAGGCGCATCTAGTCATTACCACCTCAAGGCGCACGGGGGCAGAGAACACGAAAGCACTCAAAGCCGGTTTGGGCGATCGAGAGTACTATCTTTGGGATGGGAGCGGGGTGAACCCATATGCCAGCATGTTGGCGTTAAGTGACTATCTTCTGGTCACCGCTGATTCGGTCTCGATGGCATCTGAGGCAGCCGGTAGCGGAAAGCCGGTTTATGTTCTCTCGTTTGACAGCAATGGCCGCCGCCTGCGCCGTTTTCATCGCATGCTTGAGGAACGCGGCATCACCCGAGCATGGCAAGGCACACTGGAGCCGCCATGGTCATACACACCATTGTATGAAACGCAGCGGGCAGCGAAACTGATCAAGCAAAAATTGTTTGACACTTAGGTTACTCTGCAACCAACCTACGCCGGAGACGTTCAATTTTCTTGTGTTTGTATGCCCGGTTAAAACGCTGCGAATAGGCCTTAATCGGAATTAAATGCCGGTCACCCAGCCCATCAATCATTACCACCCGGCCGTGCTGGTCATAGACCAAATTATTCAAATGCAGGTCGTTAATAATTACCGGACTTGCCAACAGCCACTCAAAAAATTCTTCCAGCGCCGAGAGCACCGCGTCATTAAGTTGATTGTTTTTCTTTAAGTGCTCTAAGGTTGGCGCAAGTTCCCCATCAGCGCCACGCACGGCCTCCACCACCAAACCCAATCCCATATCGGTATCGGCAAAACCAATGATATTTTGCACCTGCTGCCACCGCTCAGGGCAGTCAGGATTGGTTACACGCAAGGCCATGTGCTCGATAACCTCGCGTGCGGTGGGCTGAAAGCCCCCTAAG
>DRZW01000089.1 GCA_011380105.1 Halothiobacillaceae bacterium | reverse complement strand
GTGCTATACCAACGCGGTGTGACTGTTATCGACGCGAACCAACGAGCCCTAATTGCTGCTTTAATTCTGGTTGGGGTGGGGTTGTTTTCCGGGAGTATTTACCTTGAAGTGCTGCTAGGTGTGGGTGTCCTGTCAGCGCTGACCCCCATTGGCGGGTTGGTGTTGTTTTCATTCTGGGGCTATTGGCTTTGGTTGTCTTGGGCTGTAAAGTAACTTCGCGGTTAATTTTATGGGATACACCGTCGTTTTATCGTCATGGTGTGTGATGTCGCTATCAGTAGGAATTTAAGAATGGTTATGAAAACCAACATTCGTATTTCGTCTGGTTTTACCTTAATTGAGCTGATAATCGTAGTCGTCATTCTTGGGGTGTTGGCTGCTGTGGTTGCACCACGTTTTATCGATTTGCAAGATGAATCCCACAGGGCGGTAATTAATGCCACGGCAAGTACTATGCAGTCTTCAGTAAATTTGCTGCGCGGTAAAGCCGCGATGGCTGAAAATAAAGGTGGTTGTCGCGGTTCGGATTTTAGTTTTGACTATATGGGTGGTGAAGTATGTATGGAAGGCGGGCGTTATGGAGCACCGTTTACCACTGTTGGCATTAGTGGCAACGCCACGTATAGTAAGAGGTTATGGGATGTTCTGGTTGCTTCTCCTGAAATTCAGACCGGTGAGGTGGGTAAAGGTACAGGTTGGTTTGATAGCTATTCGGGGAATTGTGCTGATGAAGACGGTAATGAATCCAAAGTTTACTGCTGGGAGTATTATGTGAACGGTGTCCCTTTGGCGCGATTGGTGTATTCGGCTGCAAATGGGGCGGGTACAGTCCGGCTTGAATGGCTTGAGTGACGCTACTTCTGTGCAAGAGAAGAATTTCTAGTTAGGTTTGGTCTTTACTTGACTGTTTTGCCTTGTTTTTTATGCCGTGGCCTCGTTTACACTCAGCAAATTAATAACAATCTAACTTGGCCAAGCCTATGAAAAAAAACTTACCGGTAACGCAGCGCAACTTTGATTATCCGGATGATACGCAGTTAATTTCCACCACCGATCTTAAAGGGCGGATAACATATGTTAATAAAGATTTTATCCGTGTCAGCGGATTTTCCCGTGAGGAGCTCATTGGCCAGCACCATAATGTGATTCGACATCCCGACATGCCGCCGCAAGCATTTGCCGATTTGTGGCGCACCATCAAAGCCGGCCAAACCTGGCGCCAATTGGTCAAAAACCGTCGTAAAAATGGCGATCACTACTGGGTAGAGGCCTATGTCACTCCAGTTTATGCTGATCAAGAAATCGTGGGTTATCAGTCGGTGCGCACCAAGCCGAGTGCCGAACAGATAAAGAAGGCGGAAAAACTATATCAGGAAATCAATGAAGGTAAGCGTGAGGAAATACCGCGCCGTAAAAGCCTGCATGATGTGCCGTTGCGCTGGCTGACATTGGCGGGTTTTGCTCTGATTTTTATTTTCAGTGTATTAGGTGTGCTTGATGTATGGAATCATAATCGTGAACTGACCAGACTGATAAATACTCAACAGCAACATCTGAAAAACCACCCGGTGCTTGCGCAAATCGATTCACCCCCTGAGGTGGTCTTTGCTGAAAGCCTACAGGTGTTTGAGCAGATTGCTCAATCTGAAAAGCGCTGGTTAATCCGCGCGATGATTCTTACGTTAATTATCGCAGTATTGGCGTCCTTGTTATACATATATCTGATGCGTATGTTGTTGCGCCCGATGGAGCAGGCCGGTACGTTATTAAAACGTATGGCTGGCGGGCAGTTGCGGCAAAAGATATCAGTATGTGGAGAAAACGAAATAGGGCAATTGCAGCAGGCGATTAAACTTGCTCAAGCACGCTTTAATACAGTGTTTGGCCGGTTTAATGAATCGGCTATGGCGCTTAGCGCCGCTTCAGATCAGCTCTCTGCCACAGGCACGTCAACCCGCCTGAATATGGAGCGTCAATCTGAGCAAATTGATCAGGTTGCCGCGGCGATGAACGAGATGACCGCCACTGTTGCTGATGTGGCCGAGCAAGCCGCCAAAGTGGCTCAGGCAGTGTCTGATGCCGAACAGCAGGCCGAGGCCGGTCAGCAGGAGGTGGCGCGCACTCACAAAGCGGTTTGTTCTTTGGCTAATCAGTTCACTGAAACCGAAGCGGCGATCACCGAACTTGAGCTTCATGGCGATAAAATTGAAAAAGTGCTCAAAGTCATCGGTGAAATCGCTGACCAAACCAATCTACTGGCCTTGAATGCCGCTATTGAGGCGGCCCGGGCCGGGGAGCATGGTCGTGGCTTTGCCGTTGTTGCCGATGAAGTGCGTTCGCTGGCTCGTAAAACTCAGGATTCCACCCAGCAAATCAACGCCATGATAGGGCAACTGCGCGATGGAATAGCACGCTCGGTTGCAGAGGTTCGCACTGGCCGGGAACAGATGGTCGGGGTTGAAGCACAGACAGAGAAGACAGATACCGCCCTGAATGCCATCAAACAAGCAGTGGATAATATTAATCAAATGACGCTGCAAATTGCCTCGGCCACCGAAGAGCAAAGCTCGGTGGCCGAAGAAATGAATCAGAACATCACCTCAATTAGCGCACAAACCGAGCGTACAACCCAGGACAGCCGCCAACTCGCTGAGCTGGGTAGCGATCTGTCAGGTATGTCCGGCCAACTGACTGAGCTGCTGTCGCAATTTACCAGTGACGATGGCAGGCTAGACTTCGATTCAGCAAAACAAGCCCATCGAGTCTGGATTGCCAACCTGAGAAATTACCTTAACGGTGATTCTGCGGCGATTGATAAAGACAAGCTTGGTGATGATCATCAATGCCCGCTGGGTCAATGGTATTTTGGTCAGGCGCAGGATAAATACCGTAATTTGCCCTCGTTGAAAAAGCTCGAAAAGCCTCATCGAGCCTTCCACCAGAAGGTCAATCAAGTAGTGGCCTATGCTGATCAAAACGACCTTCATGCGGCAAACGAGGCGTTAGCGCAAGCTCAGATGCT
>DRZW01000112.1 GCA_011380105.1 Halothiobacillaceae bacterium | reverse complement strand
GTAGTACAGATAGGCAATGATCCGGCCTCATCGGTATATGTGGCTAATAAGCGCAAAACTTGCGAGAAGCTTGGCATTGCCTCGTTTTCTTATGATCTACCGGCCAACACCAAACAGCAGACGCTCGATGACCTGATTGATGAACTCAATACCGATAGCGCTGTGGATGGCATTTTGGTGCAGCTACCGCTCCCCGAGCATCTAAGTGCAGATTCGGTGATCGACCGGATTGATCCGGATAAGGATGTCGATGGTTTTCATCCGGTAAACATTGGCCGGCTGACCATCCGCCGCCCAACGCTACGACCCTGCACCCCATTTGGAGTGATGCACCTGTTAGAGCAAACAGGGCTGGACTTACACGGCAAAGAGGCGGTCATCGTCGGTGCCTCAAATATTGTCGGCCGTCCGATGGCGCTAGAGTTACTCCTCGCCGGGGCGACTGTTACCGTCACCCACCGCTTTACCGATGATCTCAAAGCACACGTGCGCCGAGCTGAGATTCTAATCGTGGCAGCCGGAAAAATGGACTTGGTGGCCCCCGAATGGATCAAGCCGGGTGCAGTGGTAATTGATGTCGGTATTCACCGGCTCGAAGATAACCGTCTGCGTGGTGATTTAGACTTTAACGCGGCCGCCAAACGCGCCGGCTTTATCACCCCGGTTCCCGGTGGGGTCGGGCCGATGACCATCGCGATGCTAATGCACAACACCGTGTTTTCCTGGCAAAAACGCCTGGGGTTATGAGCGACCATGCCCTCTGAAAACGATCAGACAAGCTCTCCACCCGCTAAGATCTCAGCACGATTTCGTGGTTTTGTGCCCGTGGTGGTGGATGTCGAAACCGGCGGGCTCGACCCGGAGCAGAATGCGCTGTTAGAGGCGGCCGTGGTGCAGTTAGGCATTGACGAATCCGGGCTAATCTATCCCAGCAACGAAATGGTCGTCGCCATCAAACCCCACGCCGGTCTGACGGTTGATCCGGCCTCGATCAAGATCCACGGCATCAACCCCGATGACCCGAACCGTCAGGCAGTTGATGAGCGCAACGGCTTGCAGCAGTTATTCCTGCCCATTCGTCGCCAGGTTAAACAGGAGCAGGCCCGCCGGGCGATTTTAGTCGGTCATAACGCCCCGTTTGATCTCGCCGTTCTTAATGCCGCCTGCAAACGCAGCGACTACAAGCGCAACCCCTTCCACCCGTTTTCCACCCTCGATACCGTCAGCCTCTGCGCGCTGGGCATGGGCGAGACCGTATTAGCTAAATCGGCCCATGTAGCGGGGATAAAATGGGATAGCAAACAAGCGCATGGGGCTTTGTACGATGCGCGCAAAACCGCCGAATTATTCTGCCTGATTTTCAATACCCTCTCGGAACCAGACGGCACCCCACCGCTGCGGGTTCGAAGTCCGTAGCGCGATTACAAACCGATGGGAGCCTCGAAAAACCTGTTGCGCTTGTCAACTACCAGTTTATCCGAGGCCACCGGCTGCCTTAATTTGCGCTTATATCCGCTCAATCGACAGGCCCAGTTCTTCTAGCTGTTCCCGCTTATCCATGCCGCTGAGCACACCAATGGATGCCTGCTCGGGCTTGAGATAGCGCTCGGTGACGGTTTTAAGATCATCGGCAGTTACATCGAGCACACGCGCCCGCATTTGTTGCAGGTCATGTTGACTGCGGCCATGGCAATGATTAAAGAATGCTTTTTTCGCCTCGCCTGCTGGTGAGCCGGGTTTATCGATCTTGGAGATCACGCCAAAGATAGCTTCATCCACCTCACGGCTGCCATAGTTACCAGTCATAACCCAATCGATGGCTTGCTCAAAGTCAGCCAGTGTTTCGGCTAATCGCGGATCGCGGTAAGAGAAGAACCGGAAGCTACCGGATTCGGGGTCATACCCTGCCCCGCCGCCGTAGGCACCGCCTTTTTCGCGGATCGCAGTGTGCAAAAAGCCATTGCGTAAAAAGCCACCTAATACCGACAGCGCAGCGGCATCCTCATGTTTTGGGGCAACCGCCGGATAGGCTTGAGCCACATAATTAACCGCCAGATTACCCAGCCAGCCCGCGCGCACCTGCTCAACCCGTTTTTCCAGAGTAAAGGTTGAATCCAGTGCACCGGCTTTTATATGAGGCTGTAAGGCTTGAGCCAGTTGCGAGAAGTCTTTCTTTTCGGTGATGATGTTATAGTGACGCAAGCTGGTTTTCAGTTTCTGGTGCAGTTTTCCAAGCTGCTCTGCCAGCTCAAGCCGCGCTTGGTGGTTTTGGATTTGCTCATCGATTTGCTTAATCCGGCGGACACCAGCCACACCCCCGCCCTGATGACGCAGATTCGCCCGGGCAGACATACCGCTGGCGGCTAAATTCATGGCATGAACATGCCCCTGCCCGGCCACGCCGTGCTCCATACCAAAGCGCATTTGGCTGATTAAATCGCGGATACGGTCGGTTTCATCAAAGCGGGCATCATCAAGATACCGGTGCATCAACTCGGCCAAGTCACTGGCATTGCGCGTTAATGCTTTCCCTGAAAGTACCCAGTACCCACTGACATGATGAATGTCCTCAATGCCGGCCCGGATAGAATTATGCGCATTTATACCGCCGGTTTTAGCGGCAATGGCTTCAGCCATCGCTCGGTAGTCCTGATCAGCCGCCCCTAACTCGGTAATCAAGTTGCTTAAAATCGGCAGCAGTTCTAGTTCCTGCTCGTTTAATGGCGGCAACTCTAAAGCAATTTGCACATAGCTAAGGCCATTGGTGGAACGATCAAACCACAGCTGATGGCCAGGCTGAAAAACCTCCTGCATCGGTTCCGGCCAGCGGCGTTCGGCGGGTATATCCTCACGAGTCACAGTCGGCAGGATAGATAAATCATCTTCCTGAGCCTGACGTTCGGCCAGCGCCTTTGCCCGATGGACAATCTGGCCCACCTCGTCTTCATCCAGACCTTCGCGGATGGCGGCAAGTTTCTGTTGTTCTTTTTCCTGACGCTGTTTGGATAAACCGGCATCCGGCTTTAACACCAAAAG
>DRZW01000177.1 GCA_011380105.1 Halothiobacillaceae bacterium | reverse complement strand
TTCCAATTCTTCAGCCAGAATGGCCACAAGTACGGAAAATTTCATTTCCTAGCCTCCGTTTGTTTGCCTGTAGCAGCAAGCGTTGATTCAGCCTTGCATGCGGGCAGCTCGCCGCGCATACAGATCAGCAAAAATGGCATACAACATGACCGTGACAATCGGGAAGATCGATGCAAACGCAATCAACCCGAAACCATCAATCATGACATCACGGCCATCGATATGAGTGGCCAAACCAATTCCCAGCGCGGTTACCAGCGGAACGGTTACCTCTGAGGTCGTCACCCCGCCCAAATCAAAGGCTAGCGCCACAATATACTTTGGCGATAGCATGGTGAGAATAATCACCAGCGTATAACCGGCTATAATGTAATAATGAATTGAATCACCGGTAATAATTCGGTGCACCCCGATGGTTATCCCCATAGCCACGCCCAGCGCAACCAACAGACGAATCACATTACCTTTTAATTTGCCCTGCGCGGCTTCTTCGGCCTTGTCACCAATCGCAATCAAAGCCGGTTCGGCCATGGTGGTGGCAAAGCCAATCATGAACGCAAACAGGTAAATGAAAAACACCTGATCGAGTTCAATTAACTGCTCAGCCATATTGGTGCCAATTGGGAACAGCCCCATTTTCAGGCCGACCACAAATGCATACAGGCCAAAAATGACCATTAAAAAACCAAAGATCACCTTATGAACATGGGCAATAGGCTTGCGGATAATCGCATACTGGAAAAACAGGATCACCGCGATAATTGGCAGGACATCGCGAAACATAATCGCCAAGTCTTTGAGCATGCCGATTAGAAAATGCACATCTGCATCCGTGGTGGCCATGCCCTCATCCGCCATGGCAGCGGCACCGGCCGCAGCTGCCTGTATCGTTTCATCGACCGAGCCGAAGTTATAGACGAGAATGCCGTAACCCTGCACGGTGATCATCGGCACCATCACCGCCAGCCCCACCAGCCCAAAGCCATCGGTGAGCACATTGCGCCCCTTGATCGATGCGGCCAGCCCCATACCCAATGCAGCGATTAACGGCACAGTGACAATATTGGTAGTCACCCCGCCGGAGTCATAAGCCAGCCCAACAATCTCCTCGGGCGCAAAGAAGGTGACCAGCACCACTAGGATATAACCGATAATCATGTACCAGTGCAGTGGGTGACCAAACAGGGTGCGCATAATCCCGAGTGCGACCACAAACCCCACCGAGATTGCGACGATTAACCGCAAGGTGAGCGCATCAATCCGCCCTTCACTAATAGTTTGTGCCTGATCGGCCACTGCAATGAGCGCCGGTTCGGCAATAACCGCGGCGAAACCCAGCGAGAAACCAAAGCTGAGCAGAATGGGCAACGAACCGCGCCGGGCAAAGTTGTTCGATAAACTTTTGCCGATGGGGAACACCCCCATCTCCAGCCCCTGTAAGAACAGCGCCACCCCCATGACAACAATCAACAGACCGGCGGCAATCGAGACCAGATCATCCGGCACGGACTGCATAATCAGAAACTGAAAAAACGATACCACCAAAATAATTGGTAGCAGATTACGAAATGAATGCTTGAGGGTGTCCCAGAATTCGTTCAGATGGTGCAAACGAAATCACCTATATTTTTGTTTATTTGTGCTTTAAGTTTATGCCTACTCTATCTGGCCGGATCGGTGGGATCTGACCCAGTCACCGCGGCGGGTAGTTGATTCAGATCCACGTTGAACACCAATCCCGCACAACGCTGTTCCAGATTCAGAAGATAATTGGCTTTGCCTCAACTGCCTTGACAAGGTCTTTAGCAATTAGCCTTAAGATCACCTAATTTGCGTTTCCAAATGTTAACTTAAAAAATGTTAACTTAAAAAAAGTTAAATGCTTTAGGAAAACCAATGCCGCGTGCAGGAATTAAAGGTAGCAACATGAGCTTGATAGCCGGCTGCGAATTCTGCGGCAGCCTCATAAAATTTATCAGCAATAACCGCCACTACGGCAATAAAACTCATCCCCATCTCTTTTTATCATTGCTTGTCACTTAAGTGAACCTCGAAAACCGTATCTAGCATGTTTGAATGCCATTCTACACATAGTTGGCGACGAGACATATCAGGAAGATTGGCAGATGCAGGTTTTATATGGCCTGCACTGCTCGATCGCGCCTGATACGGGTAATTTCCATCTGCCCATGCGCGAGGATTTCGTGCACAGCTGCCGTCTCTCATCGGAGCACCAACTGCCAACTGCATATTACCAATAAACTGCTACTTTTATAGCGTCAACTAGAACTTCAGCAAGCTGCGGCGGGTAGTATAGCCCCTTTAGTTTGCTGTACTTGTTTGAAAAAAACGTTATGGTTAAAGCCCATCAACACGATATCCAGTTAGAACGAAAAATCCCCGGCCGGGCCGGGGATACATAAACCATTGGTGTTTTCAAGTCAGCTTAACCGGGATACGGCAAGGATGAGTGGTGCAGATTAATGCGCAGATTATCGTCTTCATCCAGGATATAACCAAAGCTGAACTCAACCTTTACCTCCTCGCCTTCAGTAGTGGTGAAGTAATAATTACCCATTGCCAGCGCGTAATCACAGCTGGTGATGATGTCGGCATTCTCAAAACGCACCTTGGTGTAGGGCGCTAAGGCAAAGCCGCTGTCTTCTTCAATGTGCCCGGTTACAAAATAGGACAGGGCATCTTCGTGACTGCCGCGAAACTGTTCAACGGCCGCTTTGGTGGGCTTAAACAGTACCGGGCCTTGCTCATAGGCATATAACGTGGCGATATGCTCATTGGCCGCCGCACGCGGATCATCGGCCGCTCCAATTGCCACAATGCCTTCACCCCAGGCTTGCTGCGCGGCAATAACAGCTTCTTTTTCAATAACTTCACAGTGGCCACCACCAACAGCTGCCTGGGTGATGCCGCAAGCGAGCAGGGATACAGTCAAGGTTAGTTTTTTCATTTTTTTCCCTTAAGTTTTTCACAAAAAAGCAGACAAGCGATTTACCTGAGTTGTGTGGCTGCAACCAATACC
>DRZW01000146.1 GCA_011380105.1 Halothiobacillaceae bacterium | reverse complement strand
TTCTGGATCACCGGCGTTAGCTACTTCAGTTGCTAGGTTGTAGGTGATCAGCGGGGCGCGGAGAATATCACCCGCGCGATCTAGGCGGGCGTTGCCGGTTAAAGTCAGGAGGTTTTTTGCCGGCTCATACTCAGCGGTATCTGCTTGGCCTTTGATCAACTCACCCTGTTCGTCTCGCTGTTGAAAGCGGGCTGGAGAACCAATAAGCACGGCGCGTACTAACTGACCATTCTCGAGCTGTAAATCAGCCTGTTCGCCAAAAGCTTGGAGCTCACCCTGGCGGAAATCGACATCACCCCGGAAGGTTGCCACGCCGGCTTTGAAGTCGGTTTGCTTGCTGTCAGCAGAGATTTCAATCGGCTCATCCTCATCAGCCAGTGCGAACCCGATTGGTGCCATAATGCCCAGGCCAAGTGCAAAAAGCAGGGGGATGGCTAATTTTAAAAAACGATTAGGGCTGTGCATCGGTTGCTCCTTTTTGAATGGCCGCGGGTATGATCCGTTCATTGACGCCGCCAACTTGTTCCATCTGACCGGTTTCGGGATAAAGCCGAAACCCGGCACTTTCGCTGATAGACAGTAAGTGTTGTTGGGCGTTAATGGCGCTGAGTATGGTGTGTTGCTCGCTTTCTGCCAGCATGCCGTAATCGGTTTCGCGCATCGTCAATTCATCAGTCGAGAGTACCCAGCGCGGCTTGTCATCGTAGGTTGCGCGCTCACCGCGCACTTGTCCGGTGAGGGTTAAATCTCGGCTTTTCCCTTCGAAGAAGCCTGCTTGGGCACGTATGGTAAACGGGGGTGTATCTGGCTGTTGGATATCATACAAGGCAGCAAAGGGTTGGTCGAAACGTTGGTTATTACCTCTCGCTTCGCGCTCGATCAGCCGGGTCGTGAGATGATACTCCAGTGCACCGCTAGGGTGGTACTGCCAGATCCGGGCGTTTTCTAGGCGTTGTTCAATGCTGGCAGTGGTCTTGGTGTGTTGCGGTTTGATGGCTTGAAAATTTAGCCACAGTAAGAGTGTGGCCGCCCCCAGCCCGATGAGAATACTCACTATTTTAATCAGTGCCGGGTTCATATGGGTGATCAGCGGTGTTGTTCGAGCACGGTCGGCCAATCACCTCGTGCGGTGATGATCAAGTCGATTAGCGCCCGTACTGCACCTTGGCCTCCGGGTAGGGGGCTGGTCCAGTCACAACAGGCACGGATTATGGCCGGTGCCTCGGGCACGGTGGCGGCTAAACCGGCACGATTAAGCATGGGTAAATCAATCAAATCATCACCCATGGCGGCAATGTGTTTTAGCGGTTGGTTGAGGGTTTCGCTAAGCTGCTCAATAGCCTCTCCTTTTGTGGTGCAGTTTAAGATAACGTGCTTAATGCCTAGTCCTTCGGCACGTTTTAATACCGCAGGAGAGCTACGCCCGGTAATAATGGCAACCTCCACACCCAGTTTTTGTAACATTTTAATGCCGTGACCGTCGCGACTATGAAAAATTTTATGCTCGCAACCTTGTTCATCAATATGCAAACGCCCGTCAGTTAGAACGCCATCAACATCCAACGCTATCGCTTTGGTTTGCGCGGCTTTGCAGCGCAGATCTCGGAAATCATCGGCCATCAACTTACTCCGGCGCGTAATAAATCGTGCATGTTCAATGCGCCTACCAATTTACCATCGTCATCGGTTACCAGCAGGCCGTTAATCTGATGCCGTTCCATGATCGCCATCGCCTCAGCGGCCATCAGGTTGCGATTACAGGTGCGTGGATTACGGGTCATAACCTGAGAAATCGGTGCATTAAGATCGTAGTCATCTTGATCGAGCAGACGGCGTAAATCTCCGTCTGTGAACAAACCAATAACCTTTTGTTCATGGTCTACCACGGCGGTCATACCCAATCCGCCTGAGGAAATGACGATCAGCGCCTGTTTGATCGATTGTTCCGGGTGCACGGCTGGTAGTGCGCTCCCGGTGTGCATAATATCAGCGACGTGCAATAACAACCGCTTGCCCAAAGAGCCACCGGGGTGGGAGAGCGCAAAATCTTCTGGTTGAAAACCACGCGCATCGAGCAGTGCGACGGCCAAGGCATCTCCCATAACCAAAGCGGCGGTGGTGCTTGCCGTTGGGGCTAAATTAAGCGGACAGGCTTCACGCTCTACCCCAACATCAATATGCACATCTGCTCGTTCTGCCAAGGTGGAATCGGCGCGTCCGGTCAGGGCAATCATGGGTACGCCCAAGCGCTTGATGACCGGCAGTATGGCGAGCACCTCTTGGGTCTCGCCTGAGTTGGATATGGCTACCACTACATCTTTGGTGGTGATCATCCCCAGATCGCCATGGCTTGCTTCACCCGGGTGAACAAAAAAAGCCGGGGTGCCAGTGCTTGCCAAGGTGGCCGCGATTTTCCCGCCGATATGGCCGGATTTACCCATGCCGGTGACAATAACGCGCCCCTGACAATGCAACATTAATTGTCCAGCCTTGACGAATGCTTGGTCGAGACGATCGGGCAGCTTTTGAATAGCAGCCATTTCCAAGTCAATCACTTCGTGGGCGAGTTGTAAAAAATTTTCTGGATTGATCGCGTGGTGCGGCATAAGCGAGGGTTATTCCATGCTAAGATAAGCTGTTGATGCCTCAACAGGGCTTTAGTGTTCAGCGATTATAACAGAGCATTTTGCCAGCGTACGGTTCCGACGGGCTTTGAACAGTCTCTATATGTTCTATGCTTGGCTACAAATGTCGGAGTATCGCATGCGACCGCGTTGTTTTCTCGCGTGTTTTAGACCAAGAGGCACCCTGTATGAGCGAATTGCCATTGGTCGAAAGGTTCTAACCCGCCGCTGCAATTCCCGCTGCTTTCAGGAGACTGGGTTTATCCACCCGCGTGCATGCTATTAGCACGAGCCAGATTCCTGGATGTTTAATGTTTGTTCTTAGGATGCCGATGCGTTTTGTGCTTAGTTGAGCGAGCAAACCGGCGAGCAGTACTGCTACCCACCGAACCACATTGGGAGTATGTAGCGCATGTGGTTCCAAAACCTTGTTT
>DRZW01000104.1 GCA_011380105.1 Halothiobacillaceae bacterium | reverse complement strand
GGCATACGCCAAAATGAGCAACGCACCGGCGTATGCCTTCATGAAGCTCGCGTTCTATGACGCCTTCGGCTTTGTGGAGCCTCTGCTTGGGGTGGTTTGCCTGTATGTGTTCTTCCGTTACGGGGGTAAGTTGCGTACTACGCTGCCACTGATCCTGCTTTGGTTGTCGGTGGTCGTTGCGTTGGTGGTGTGGTTGAGCGGGATGTTGATCCACCCCGATCTCATGCGCTCCAGCCCGAAGCTTGAGCATTTGGCCCGTCATTTTATTTTTGTGTTCATGGCATTCTGGATTGCCGGAAGCGTCCGTAATGCCTCGATTTTTTGGCTGGCTGCGGTGTTGGGTTTGTTGCTGGCGCCTTGGGTCAAGGGAGACGGCTGGGTCGAGTTCATGGCCGGCTTCGAGGGGGTGCGGCCCACCTTCGGTCTACAGAACGCGCAGCATGTGGCGGTGCTGTTTGGCATTGTCCTGATTGGGATGCTGGTGTTCTTTCGTCGCATTGTGTTCGTGCCACGTTTTAGCGGTTGGCGGTTCGCGGCCTGGGCAATCGTGTTTGCCTATACGTTGTTGATTCTGCTCCTTAGCCAGACCCGGGCCGTATACGTAGCCCTTGCCTCGTTACTGCTGATCACGCTTGGTTTGCTTGCCGTGCAGTGGTTACTGGGCCGAAGGACTCAACCCCTCGGCTGGAGATCTGTGTTGCAGTGGTCATTCGGTGGATTGGTGGCCGGTCTGCTGATGCTGTGGGTGGCGGTGGCTTTGAATATGGTTACGCCGGTATATGAGCGGTTTACCGATGAAATGGTCGTGCTGGACGCCTTGGCCGCCGGTGACTTGGATGCAGTGCCGCTGAATAGCCTGGGTTCGAGAGTGATTTCTTGGCATGCCGCTGCGCACTGGTTTCTCGAACGCCCGGTTCTTGGGTGGGGCAGCCAGGGGGGTAAGCTTGTCATGCAGCATACGCCGTGGATTACCGATGAGCCGCTGATTAGTTTCGGGCATCTGCACAGCAGCTATATCGAGATGCTGATTCGTTATGGTCTGCTGGGCGCGCTGATCTATCTAGTCTTGATTGTTTGGACCGGGACTGGTGCTTGGCGAGCCTGGAAGGCCGGTATCATGCCGACGGACTTCTTTCTGTTCTTTAATTTGTTCTTCGTCTATTGGTTGTCCGTCAATGTCTTTGAATCCTACATGTTTTACTGGACGGGCGTCTATGCCTTCAATGTGGTGATGGCGGTGTTGCTTTCTTTTATCTGGCGTGAGCAGCACGGGGTTATAGCCTTGTCAAAAAAATCTTCCAACCAAATGCCGGCCCGGGAGAGTCAATGAAAACCAGTGTTATTTTTACTACCTACAATTCGCCGCGTTGGCTGGAGAAAGTGTTGTGGGGGTTTTTTGCCCAGACCGTCAGAGATTTTGAGATTGTGATCGCCGATGATGGCTCGGGAGAGGAAACCCGGTTGCTGATTGAGCGCATGCAAGCAGAATCACCGATGCCGATTAGGCATGTCTGGCAGGAGGACGACGGCTTTCAGAAGAGCCGGATAATGAACAAGGCGATCGTTGCTGCCGAGGGTGACTACCTGATATTCACCGATGGCGATTGCATTCCGCGAGCGGACTTCGTGGAGCAGCATCTGCGTCATGCCGGTCGGGATCGTTACCTGTCCGGAGGGTACTTCAAGCTCCCCATGAGCATCAGCGAGGCAATCACCCGCGAGGATGTGCAAACTCAGCGTGCTTTTGATGTCGACTGGCTGGTGAGTCAGGGGCTGAAACCCAGCCACAAGACCATGAAGCTCACGGCAAGAGGGAAGTGGGCAGACTTCCTAAACTGGATCAGCCCGACTCGCCCGACCTGGAACGGCCATAATGCCTCCTGTCATAAGGAGTTTGCATTGGCGGTCAATGGTTTTGAGGAGCGTATGCAGTATGGCGGTCAGGACTGTGAATTTGGCGATAGACTCACGCATCTGGGGCTTAAGCCCAAACGCATTCGCTACTCTGCAGTATGTATACATCTTGATCACAAGCGCCCCTATGTATCTGAAGAAATGTTGAAGAATAGTCACGATATCCGTACTGAAACGCAAAGACTTAAGCGCGTGCGGGCCGTGGAAGGTTTGGATAAGTATCTGGATCGGTCAGGTGGTGAATCTTGAAACTTAAGGAATATGGCCCTTCATGGCTCAGGGCTCGACACCTAAAATCCCTCCCGGTAGAGGAGCTTGGACGCGCGGTGGATGATCCCTTGCCGGTGGTAGTTACCCTGACTTCGATCCCTTCGCGCTTGCAGACACTGCACCTGACTATTCGCAGCTTGCTGGCGCAGCAGCGCAAGCCAGAGAAGATAATTCTTTGGCTCAATCATGACCTGCGTGACAGCCTGCCCGATACCCTGACCCGGCTAGTAAGTGAGGTATTCGAAATCCGCTTCGAGGGCTTGAGCTGCTCGCACCGTAAGCTGGTATTCGCACTGGACGCCTTTCCCGATCGAGTGTTGGTGACCTGTGATGATGACGTGATGTACCCGCCGGATTGGCTGGAGCGATTGTATTCGGACCATGACGCCTTTCCACTGGATATTCTGGCTCACGAATGTCGCCGCATCACTCGCGATGCGCGCGGTAGGCTGCTGCCCTATCGGGATTGGCCCACGGTGAGTGAGCCTGGTATCTTTGGTCCGGATGTCTTGGCAATCGGCTATGGCGGCGTACTGTATCCGCCGGGCTGCCTGGCGCCAGAGGCCACCGACTCGACCCTATTCCTGCAACTGGCTCCGAAGGCGGATGACTTGTGGTTCAAAGCCATGGCCCTGCGAAAGGGAACCGTGGTGCGTCGCTCCTCGCGGCCTCGACCAAAGCCCTTGCCCATTATTGGCTCCCAGAAAGTTTCGCTGCTTAAGACCAATGTGCGCGAAGATGGAAATCGTTCGCAGTGGCAGGCACTGTGTGATCATTTTGGCCTTACAGTCTGATTTATGAATGTTCTCTGCTTGTTTGATACAGGGGTCGATCTAGCTGAATGTCATCAACTGATTGGTCTCAAGCAGGCCGGTGTGACCCCCTATG
>DRZW01000070.1 GCA_011380105.1 Halothiobacillaceae bacterium | reverse complement strand
GAATACACGATTGTTGTGGCTGCAACCGCTTCTGATCCGGCGGCCATGCAGTACCTGGCACCTTACGCCGGTTGTAGCATGGGTGAGTACTTCCGCGACAACGGCATGGACGGCTTAATTGTTTATGATGACTTAACCAAGCAGGCTTGGGCCTACCGCCAGATTTCCCTGCTGCTGCGCCGTCCACCAGGTCGTGAAGCATATCCGGGTGATATTTTCTACCTCCATTCACGTCTGCTTGAACGTGCATCGCGCGTCAATGCTGAGTACGTTGAGAAGTACACCAACGGTAAAGTCAAAGGCAAAACCGGTTCATTGACCGCGCTGCCCATCATCGAAACCCAAGGCGGGGATGTTTCTGCCTTCGTTCCGACCAATGTGATTTCAATCACCGATGGTCAGATTTTCTTGGAAACGGATTTGTTTAACTCTGGTGTCCGTCCGGCGATTAACCCGGGTATTTCTGTATCTCGTGTGGGTGGCTCGGCTCAGACTAAGGCCGTTAAGAAGCTCTCTGGTGGTATTCGCACCGATTTGGCACAGTACCGTGAGCTGGCTGCATTCTCGCAGTTCGCCTCTGACCTCGATGAAGCGACCCGCCAACAGCTCGAGCGCGGTAAACGTGTTACCGAACTGATGAAGCAGGCGCAATACAAGCCGTTATCCGTAGCTCAAATGGCGCTGTCACTGACGGCTGCTAACGAAGGCTTTTTGGATGACGTTCCAGTCGAAAAGATTGTCGACTTTGAAAATGCGTTGCATGCTTATGCAGCCGAGAACGCAGCAGATCTTGAAAACAAGATCGGCACTGAAGGCAACTTTAATGATGAAATCGCCGCTGAGCTTAAGAAAGTTATTGAGGACTTCAAGGCTAAGGGCGTTTACTAATCGAGGAGCGATATCATGGCCGTAGGCAAAGAGATTCGCACCAAGATCAAAAGCGTCCAAAACACGCGCAAGATCACCAAGGCGATGGAAATGGTCGCTGCATCCAAGATGCGGCGCGCTCAGGAAGCAATGGAAGCAACTCGGCCTTATGCCGAGAAATTCCAGCAGGTGGTGGGTCACATCACCAATGCTCACCCTGAGTACCATCATCCCTTGATGGTCGAGCGTGAAGTCAAGCGCGTTTTGATAATTGTTGTAACGACTGATCGTGGTTTGTGCGGTGGTCTAAACGTCAATCTGCTAAAGCAAGTCGCGCAGAAGCTTCGGGAATACCAAAAGAACGGCATCGAGGTTGATGTCATTCCGGTGGGTTCCAAGGGGCGTGGATTTTTCCGCCGTTTTGGCGGTAATGTGTTGACTTCGGTAACCGGCTTGGGAGACAAGCCGAGTTATGCGCCGTTGCGCGGCGCAATCAACGCAGCGATTGGTGCGTACGAAGAAGGTAAGGTCGATCGAATTGAGCTGGCACGTAACCATTTTGTCAACTCCATGACCCAGCAACCGGTAGTGGAGCAAATTGCACCGCTGGCCCATTCGGAAGACGAATCGTTGAAACATCACTGGGATTACTTGTATGAGCCAGAATCTCAGGTTGTACTCGACGCGGTGTTAAAGCGCTATTTGGCGGGGTTGGTCGTTTCGGCGACGATCGAAAATGTGGCCTGTGAAATGGCTGCACGGCGGATTGCGATGAAGAATGCATCGGATAATGCCGGCGAAATGATTAATGACCTGAAATTGCAATACAACAAGGCGCGCCAAGCCGCAATTACTCAGGAAATTTCCGAGATTGTTTCCGGCGCAGCTGCCGTGTAACGACCGCTCAATCCATTTTTCGAATCGTAAAGAGGAACACACATGAGTTCTGGAAAAATTGTCGAGATCATCGGAGCGGTGATCGACGTCGAATTTCCACAAGACCAAGTCCCGGCGGTCTATGACGCAATGCGCGTGGATGACACCGGGTTGGTAGTTGAAGTTCAGCAACAAATCGGTGACGGTATCGTTCGTGGCATTGCCATGGGTGCCTCCGATGGGCTCAAGCGCGGCATGACCGTGACTCCGACCGGCGCACCGATTTCAGTGCCGGTTGGCAAAGGCACTTTGGGCCGGATCATGAACGTGCTCGGTGAGCCGATTGACGAGGCTGGTGACATTCAGTCTGATGAGCGCTGGTCTATTCACCGCAAGGCACCAACCTTTGATGAGCAGTCTTCTGGTACAGAGCTGTTAGAAACAGGCGTTAAAGTAATTGACTTGCTTTGCCCGTTCGCCAAGGGTGGTAAGGTTGGTCTGTTTGGTGGTGCCGGTGTTGGTAAAACCGTTAACATGATGGAGCTCATCCGCAACATCGCCATCGAGCATAGCGGTTACTCCGTATTTGCCGGTGTGGGCGAGCGTACCCGTGAAGGCAACGACTTCTACCACGAAATGAAGGACTCCAACGTCCTCGATAAAGTGGCACTGGTATACGGCCAGATGAACGAACCGCCAGGTAACCGTCTGCGCGTCGCCTTAACTGGTCTGACCATGGCCGAATACTTCCGTGACGAAGGTCGTGACGTACTGATGTTCATCGACAACATCTACCGTTACACCCTGGCGGGTACTGAGGTTTCGGCCCTGTTGGGTCGTATGCCTTCTGCGGTGGGTTATCAGCCGACACTAGCTGAAGAAATGGGTGTGCTCCAAGAGCGTATTACCTCCACTAAGACAGGCTCAATCACCTCGGTACAGGCCGTCTATGTACCAGCCGATGACTTGACTGACCCTTCACCGGCAACCACATTTGCTCACTTGGACGCCACCGTTGTACTGTCGCGTGATATTGCCTCTTTGGGTATTTATCCGGCGATCGACCCGCTCGACTCCACCTCGCGTCAACTTGACCCGCAGATCGTTGGTGAAGAGCACTACAACGTGGCCCGTTCGGTGCAAATGACCCTGCAGCGTTACAAGGAGCTTAAAGACATCATCGCCATTCTGGGCATGGATGAGCTTTCAGATGACGATAAAGCAACGGTATCTCGGGCACGTAAGATCCAACGTTTCTTATCGCAGCCGTTTTTCGTTGCTGAAGTCTTTACGGGTGCACCGGGTCGTTACGTGTCTCTGAAAGATACCAT
>DRZW01000167.1 GCA_011380105.1 Halothiobacillaceae bacterium | reverse complement strand
GCTGGTCGCTAGCTTACATTGAGCGAGCAGCATCCGGGGCTTTTGTCAATATCCAAGCTGATGAGGTGGGTGAATTGTTTACCCGCTTGCAGGAAAACCCGGGCTTGATTCTTTTTTGGCATACCTTGGCAATGGTGCTAACCACTTGGGTGGTGGCTCGTGGGGTTAACCGAGGAATTGAGCGTGCAACCAGCCTGATGGTGCCGCTGTTGGTGGCCATGTTGCTTATACTTACGGTGTATAATTTCACTACGCCGGGGTTTAATCAGGCCCTTGATTTTATGTTCACCCCGGATTTTTCACAGGTAACCGGCCAGACGGTGTTGGTGGCACTAGGGCATGCGTTTTTTACCCTGAGTCTAGGGATGGGCGCGATTATGGCCTACGGTTCTTATTTGCCTGAGAAAACCTCATTGGCGCAGGTGGCTGGTTGGATTTTGTTGCTAGATACCGGTATTGCCCTGCTCGCCGGGCTGGTCATCTTCCCAATCGTCTATTCGCATGGTTTAAACCCAGGAGAAGGCGCCGGGTTGGTGTTTATAACCTTGCCGCTTGCCGTTGGTGCCTTGGATTGGGCTTATTTCTTAAGTGTGTTGTTGTTCGTTATGATTAGCATCGCCGCTTGGACTTCGGCGATATCATTATTAGAACCCGCTACCGCTTATATACAGCAACGTTTTGGCATTGCCCGCGCCCGCGGTGCGATTATGATAGGCGTGACCATCTGGGCACTGGGCGTACTCTCCGCGTTATCGTTTAATCTGCTTTCCGATGTGAGTCTTTTCGGGCAGAGTATTTTCAATTTCAAAGACTTCCTTTCGTCTAATATCATGCTCCCGCTTGGTGGTATGTTGATTTCCTTATTTGCTGTCTGGAAGTTAAGCCGGTCAGAAAGTGAGGGCGATCTTGGCCTGACTGCTGGGGCATATCGACTATGGCGGGTTTTAGCTGGGATAATCGCACCACTGAGCGTGGCACTGATTTTAATCGCCGGGCTGGGCTTGTTCGGACTTAAATTATAAGCCTAAAAGCAAAATTTAACCGCGTGGCAATGGCATCGGACGTGCTTTTGCTAGAATCAATGCGGGTAATAAAGGCGCCTTGAGTACCTGGGCACCTCGAAAAAACTGTTGCTTAATCTGATTGACGGTTTTTCGAGGCGCCCATCCGCAATCTGACTGCGCAATCGGTTCTCAGGGTTCCATACTTTTTTACGGCGCTATCCGCCAAACGAACCGGCTTTATGAGTACCACAATACAACGCGAAGTTACCGTACCGTTTTCCGCCGAGCAGATGTTTGCACTGGTTAATGATGTGCAGTCATATCCTGAGTTTCTCCCTTGGTGTGAGCAAACCCAACTGTTGCGTGAGGCAGGTAACGAACTCGATGCCAGCATCACCTTAAAGAAGGGGGCGATACGTAAAACGTTTTCGACCCGGAATTACAATCAGCCCGGCCGGCAGATAAAAGTAACCTTATTAGATGGCCCGTTTCGGCACCTCGATGGCTACTGGCGCTTTGAGGATTTAGCCGATGGCGGTTCGCGTGTGCAACTTTATATGCAGTTCGAGTTTGCCAACCGTCTGCTGGAATATGCCATTGGCCCTATTTTTCGTGAAATCGTTAAAAGCTTGGTCAACGCCTTTAAGCGCCGAGCTTTTTCGATTTATCCCCGCCCTGATCAAGGTTAAGAACGCCTGTGTTGGTTGAAGTTGCTTACGCTCGCCCAGATGTTCAGGTGATTTTGAGTGTAGATGTGCCTCCTGAAACGACCGCCATAGAAGCGGTAAAAGCCTCTGGTATATTGACCCGTTTTCCTGAGATTGATCTGGAAAAACAAAAGCTGGGTATTTTCGGCAAAGTGGTACCCAAGGATAAGGTCTTAGCGGAGTTTGACCGGGTGGAGATCTACCGTCCTTTGATTGCTGATCCTAAAACCGCGAGAAGAAAACGCGCGGCTAAAGCCAAAAAAGTGGCGGCCAGCGA
Source organism: Halothiobacillaceae bacterium (assembly GCA_011380105.1). Lineage (GTDB taxonomy): Bacteria > Pseudomonadota > Gammaproteobacteria > Halothiobacillales > Halothiobacillaceae > Guyparkeria. Next base: position 1,089 of record DRZW01000167.1, on the reverse strand, counting down.
AAAGGCTCACGATTCACAGGCTTAAACACGCCGTCACTTGATATTTAATGACAGCGTCGTTCGTTTATAACGAGCATAAAAAAAACCTGCCGCTAGGGCAGGTTTTAAACATAAAGCGCTTAGTCGGGCCGAGGCTGATTACATCATGCCGCCCATGCCACCCATATCGCCGCCGCCGCCAGAGCCGGAGCTCTTGTCATCGCTCGGGATGTCGGCGATCATGCACTCGGTGGTGATCATCAAGCCGGCTACGGATGCTGCATTCTGTAGTGCAGAACGGGTTACCTTAGTCGGATCAAGGATGCCCATCTCAACCATGTCGCCGTATTCGCCATTAGATGCGTTATAACCATAGTTGCCCTTGCCTTGACGGACATTTTGTAGGACAACCGATGGCTCATCGCCTGCGTTAGATACGATAAAGCGCAGCGGATCCTCCATGGCGCGCAGGGCGATGGAGATGCCTGTCTGCTGATCGACGTTATCGCCTTTCAGTTCGCCTAAATTCTCTAACGCGCGAATCAGGGCAACACCACCGCCGGGCACAATGCCTTCTTCAACGGCTGCGCGGGTAGCATGCAGTGCATCATCGACCCGGTCTTTCTTCTCTTTCATTTCCACTTCAGTGGCAGCACCAACCTTAATGACCGCAACGCCGCCGGCGAGTTTGGCAATGCGCTCTTGGAGTTTTTCTTTATCGTAGTCAGAAGAGGTCGCTTCCATCTGAGCGCGGATTTGATCAACACGAGCTGAGATTTCGGCCTCGGTACCTGAGCCACCAATAATGGTGGTGCTTTCTTTATCCACCACAACACGCTTAGCTGTGCCGAGATCTTCCAGCTTGACTTTTTCCAGAGTCAGGCCAACTTCCTCAGAAATAACCTGACCACCGGTTACAATCGCTAAATCTTGCAACATGGCTTTACGGCGATCACCGAAGCCCGGTGCTTTAACGGCGGCAACTTTCACAATGCCGCGCATGGAGTTAATTACCAATGTGGCCAGCGCTTCGCCTTCGATGTCTTCAGCAACGATCAAAAGCGGTTTGTTCGCTTTGGAGGCGCCTTCCAGTGCTGGTAGCAGATCACG
>DRZW01000012.1 GCA_011380105.1 Halothiobacillaceae bacterium | reverse complement strand
GGCTCGACGTTTGGCTCAATCAGCGGTAAAAAGTCAGCCTGAACGAGCCTTTTCGGAGTCATTGCGCCAGTTGGGTAAGCAGATTCGCATCAGCCGACCGGATCCGGTCGAGGGCGGGGGTGTTTATGCCCTAGTCGGCCCGACCGGAGTAGGTAAAACCACCACCCTGGCAAAGCTCGCCGCCCGGGCGGTGTTACATCGGGGGCGTGAGCATGTCGCGCTGATCAGTACAGACCGTTTCCGCATTGGCGCCCAAGAACAGCTACGCAATTATGCGCGAATCTTAAACGTACCTTTGCATGTAGCGCGGGATGAAGACCACCTAAAGCAATTGATCGAGGCGGTTAGTGATCGGCATTTGGTTCTGATTGACACTGCAGGTACCTCCCAGCGTGATCTGGCGATGATCGAACGGCTTGATGCACTGGTAGGCGCCGGGTTGGCAGTACGCCGCTTGCTGGTGCTCTCGGCCAATGCTCAGTATCCGGCGATGGAGGATGCCAAGCGCCAGTTTGCACAGCTAGACTTGCATGGCGTGGTGTTAACCAAGCTCGATGAGACCGTGTTACTCGGTGGCGCATTAGCCGCACTGGTGCGCCCATTTGGCAATGACCAAAACAATTGTCTACCTTTGGTATGCGCCGGGGTGGGGCAGCGAGTGCCGGAAGACATCTGGTTCCCTAACGGTTCGGACCTGATTAAGCAGGCGATCGAAATGGGTAAGGCGCAATTAGGACAAACAGACCGGGATGATCCATTGTGGATGCTCAAGCAAGTCGGATAAATCATATTGAGGATCAAGCTGCTGGCATCAGACGGCATACCAAAAGCCGTCCGGTGCGGGTGATAGCGGTAACTAGTGGCAAAGGTGGGGTTGGCAAAACCAATGTTTCGGTCAACCTGTCTGTAGCTTTGGCTCGCTGTGGTGAGCGGGTGGTGTTGATGGATGCCGATTTAGGACTAGGCAATGTGGATGTCCTGCTCGGATTGCAATCCAAAGGCAACCTCTCGCATGTGCTCGCCGGAGAGACAACGCTGGATGAAATCATGCTTACCGGCCCGGAAGGCATTGGTATTTTGCCCGCCTCAAGCGGGGTGGCGCATATGGCCGGGCTTAGCCCGGCGGAAAATGCCGGTTTGATCGCTTCTTTTTCTGATTTGCAATGGCCGGTTGATACCATGGTGGTGGATTCAGCTGCTGGTATTGCCGATTCAATGGTACGCTTTGCACAGGCCGCCAATGAAGTTTTGGTGGTGGTTTGCGATGAGCCGGCTTCGATTACCGATGCTTATGCGGTGATTAAAGTGCTCTCGCGGGAGCATGGTGTGACCCGTTTTAATGTCGTCTCGAATATGGTGCGGGATGCAGCTGAAGGGCGGCGGTTGTTCGATAAACTCGATGTCGCCGCCAAGCGTTTTTTAGACGTAACACTGACCCATTTGGGCTCGGTGCCATTCGATGATTATCTGCGCCGGGCGGTACAGCGACAAAAATGTGTTGTCAGTCAGTTTTCCGGCGCAAAAAGCGCTCGTTCATTTATCGCCATGGCTGAAAAAATCAATAAGTGGCCGGTACCGCGTGGGCCGCAGGGGCAGTTGCAGTTTTTTGTAGAGCGACTGGTGGATTCAGCAGAGGTAGACCCTGAGAGTTTGCTATGAATGCCCGTGCTATGTATCAAAATGTTCAAACTGGCTCGACCGAAACTCTGGTCGCCCAGCATGCCAGTTTGGTCAAACGGATTGCGTTTCATCTAATGGGGCGTTTGCCAGCGCATGTTCAAGTCGATGATCTGATTCAGGCTGGAATGATTGGCCTGTTGGATGCTGCCCGGCTTTTTGATGCAAGTAAGGGTGCATCTTTTGAAACCTATGCTGGCACCCGTATTCGCGGTGCCATGCTCGATGAAGTCCGTCGTAACGATTGGGCGCCGCGATCGGTGTATCGGCGTCATCGGGATATTGTCCAGGCCATTAGTGAAATTCAGGCCGAAACCGGCCGCGATGCGCGTGATGATGAAGTCTGTGAACGGCTGGGCATCACCGCTGATGAGTATTTTCAGGCTTTGACTGATGCAGCTAACGTTCATATAACCTCGATTGATCACTTCGGTGAAGATGAAAATCAGACCGAAGAGGTGGTTGATCACAATACCACCCGACCGGATGAAGCGGTGGCCGAGGCGAATTTTCAAAAGGATCTGGCCGATCGGATTGATAAACTGCCCGAGCGGGAGCGACTGGTGATGTCGCTTTATTACAAAGAAGAGTTGAATCTTAAAGAGATTGGGGCTGTGTTGGGCGTATCTGAATCACGGGTTTCTCAGATACACAATAAGGCGATTTTGCGGTTGAAAGCAGCGATGTCCGACTGGGTTTGAACTTAGCACAAAATATAGAAATTCAATTCCTTATGGTTTGTGCCGATATAATACTAACAAAGGCCATCTTTAGCCTGCGTTGCGCATTGCGCACGGCGTAACCCGGTTCGCTCCAGGCAAATCGGTTTAAATGATGGAATGACCGAGAAGCCATTTAAGATGCAGACAACGTCTGCTCCGGAGAGTAGTATGGATGCTTTAAATTCGTCCGCGACACCGCAATTGGACTATCCAGCAGGTTTTTTCGAGGTTCCCAAATTGTACAACCATTACAAATTTTGACATATCCAGGGGCGATAATGGACCGAAACATGAAGATCCTCGTCGTGGATGATTTCTCGACGATGCGTCGGATCATCAAGAATCTGCTCAAAGATCTCGGCTTTACGAATATCGAAGAGGCCGATGATGGCAATACCGCTTTACCCAAGCTCAAGCAGGGCAACTTCGATTTTCTGGTGACCGACTGGAACATGCCGGGCATGACCGGCATCGACCTTTTGCGAGCAGTGCGTAGGGATGAAAAGCTTAAAAATCTGCCTGTTTTAATGGTAACTGCCGAGGCAAAGCGCGAACAGATCATCCGAGCAGCTAAGGAAGGGGTAAACGGCTATATTGTCAAACCCTTCAATGGTGCGACGCTGAAAAGCAAGATTGATATCAATCTTGCTTTTCAGCGTCGCACCATTGAAGGGTTTGACAATATAGCCGTTTACCCCTT
>DRZW01000043.1 GCA_011380105.1 Halothiobacillaceae bacterium | reverse complement strand
GCCATAACGAAGCCGGATTCCCAATCTGCCAACATCGCGCGGGCAATCACGGTGGCCGATCAGCGTTGGGCGCGCTGTGATATCAAAAGCATCAGCTTGTTGCCTAATGTGCTTGCGCGCCAGCAGGCGGTAGAACAGGGTTGCGATGAAGCGATTTTCATTAAAAACGGCTTTGCTCTGGAAGGAGCGGCCACGAATCTGTTTGCCGTCGTAGACGGCCAGTTGCGCACCGCTCCGGCTGATGGACGGATTTTAGGCGGTATTACCCGCATGCTTTTACTTGAGATGCTAGAAAACGACCCCAGCATTCCTGTAAGCATCAAAGCGCTGAGTTTTGATGAACTCGCTCGAGCCGATGAAGTTTTTCTGACCAGTTCTACTAAAGACTTATGGGCCGTCGGCGAGATAGACGGCCAGCCGGTGGGGGGCGGAGGAGAATATCCCGGCCCGATAACCACCAAACTGCAACAGCGCTTTTCCGAGTACAAAACCCTGAAAAGCGGGGCCGAGACAAAATGAGTGATAACCAGAGCGAACAGACCTTGCTGGAATTTCCGGTGGAATTCCCGATTAAAATCATGGGGCCGAATACCGCCGATTTTATCGCTGAGATCAAACAGCGGGTTACACATCAGCTAACGGACCTACCCGAGTCTGCCTGGTCGCAGCGTCCCAGTGGCAGTGGCAATTATGTCGGCCTGACGGTGACCTTCGTGGCCCAATCACAAGCGCAGTTGGATGCGGTATATAGCACCATCACTGCGCACCCAGATGTCAAAATGTGCCTGTAGTAGCTTGTTTTGCCGGTATATCTACGTCAGTTTCCCGCCCCGCGTGATTATCGCGCCTGTCTGGCGGCGATGCGTCGATTCACGCACACGCGGACGGCTGACACCCCGGATGAAATCTGGCAGGTCAGCCACCCCCCGGTGTATACCCAAGGGCTTGCGGGTAAGTCGGAGCATCTGCTCAATCCGGGGTTAATTTCCGTGGTACAAACCGACCGCGGTGGTCAGATAACCTACCACGGGCCGGGGCAGGTGGTGTTATATCCACTTTATGATCTGGCACGTCTGAATATGGGCGTGCGCGACTGGGTATGGTTGCTAGAGCAGGCCGTTATTGACTGGCTGGCAGGACTGGATATCCACGCCGAGCGCATCGCTAATCGCCCCGGGGTGTATGTTAACGGTGCTAAAATCGCCGCACTGGGCCTGAAAGTACGGCGCGGGCGCTGTTATCATGGCCTGTCGTTTAATCGGGATATGGATTTATCCCCGTTCTCTCGGATAAACCCCTGCGGTTATCCTGATATGGCAACCACCGACTTAAAAAGCCTGAAAGTGGCCGAGACACTGCCTTCCGAGCAGCGAATCGGTCGGCAACTTGCTAAATTGGTTGCTGAGCGCAGTGGCCAGTCCCTGCGCGTTTTACCAAGCAAGAGGAGCGCCTAATGGCCGATGAGATAAACACCAGTAAACCTGATCGACGGATGCGCTCAGCTGATAAAGTGGCTCGGATTCCGGTTAAGATCGAACCGAGTGAACCGATGCGCAAACCTGCTTGGATTCGCGCCCAGCCGCAGGGCGGCCAACAGGTACAGCGGCTAAAAAAGGTACTGCGCGAAAAGGGGCTTAATACCGTCTGTGAAGAGGCGAACTGCCCAAATCTGGGCGAATGTTTCAGTGGCGGCACCGCCACCTTTATGATTCTGGGCGATATCTGCACCCGGCGTTGTCCTTTCTGTGATGTGGCGCATGGCAGGCCCCGCCCGGTCGATCCCCAAGAACCGGCTCGCCTAGCCGATACGGTTGCCGCGATGGGGTTAAAATATGTAGTGATTACCTCGGTGGATCGGGATGATCTGCGCGATGGTGGGGCGCAGCACTTTGCTGATGTTATCGCCGCACTCCGTGCAGTGGATGATCAAATAACCATTGAAATTCTAACTCCGGACTTTCGTGGCCGTCATCAGCGTGCGATTGATATTCTCGCCGCACAGCCGCCGGATGTATTCAACCACAACCTAGAAACCGTGCCTGAGCTTTATAAAGCTGCCCGACCGGGTGCGAGCTACCAGGGCTCATTACAACTGCTCGCTGAAATGAAAGCGCGTTGCCCGGATGTGCCGACCAAATCGGGGTTGATGTTAGGCTTAGGCGAAACCGACGAACAGCTAATGGCCGAGCTTTCTGATATGCGCGAACATGGCGTGGACATGCTCACCCTTGGTCAGTATTTACAACCCTCGCGCCACCACCTGCCAGTCAAACGGTTTGTCTCACCGGAACACTTCCAGCGACTCGGCCAACAAGCTAAGCAAATGGGCTTTACCCACGTAGCCGCCGGACCGATGGTGCGCTCGTCCTACCATGCTGATCAGGGCGGGTTCGATGTGCTCAGCAAAGTGCGCAGGCAGGCCGGATAACCCCGCGCAGAATCCCGAACTCCCCCAGCGCCAACACCGTGGACGCGCAGATTCTGCGCTTGATTGGCAATTTTGCTCAATTAAGCTTTCATGCGTACAAAAAACCCGCAACAGCTGTTGCGGGTGGGATGCCGGTTAGGCTGAAATCCGCTTAGCCTTGATTTTCTGGCTGCGGGTTGTCGACGGTGCCTTGCTCTAGTTCTTTGTTTGAAGCGGCACGAATATCTTTGATTTCCACATCAAAATGCAGGGTTTCACCGGCGAGTTCATGGTTGGCATCGAGTTTGATTTCATCGCCATCAACCTCCAGAACCTTTACGATGATCGCGCCAGCCTGGGTCTGGGCTTGGAAACGCATTCCAGGTTCGATGGTGTCAACGCCTTGGAACATCTCGCGCGGTACGGTTTGGATTGCATTTTCATCACGTTCGCCATAGGCATCTGCCGGTTCGATGGTGACAGAAAGCCGCTCACCGACTTCCCGTTCGTTTAAAGCATTCTCCAGGCCAGGGATGATGTTCTGATGGCCGTGAAGATAGGCGAGGGGGCCGGTTTGCTCCGAGCTGTCCACGACTTCACCCGCGGTGTTTTTGAGGGTGTAATCGATGGAGACGACGTGATCGTTTTGCACTTGCATGAAAAATAGCCTCGTTGGCTGGTCGTGAATTTGCGCAAATTAGCGCGT
>DRZW01000220.1 GCA_011380105.1 Halothiobacillaceae bacterium | reverse complement strand
GGCAAAGCCGCCGACTGGGGCTTAAAACCAGTGATGCATCTGACCACCCAGCTGATTGCCCGCCACCAGGTCAAGGCTGGTGAAACCGTTGGCTACGGTGGGCGCTATCGGGCTTTACGGGACATGACCATCGGTGTGGCGGCGATTGGCTATGGTGATGGCTACCCGCGCCATGCCCGCGATGGCACACCGGTTGCCGTGGATGGACAAATAACCCGCTTAGTTGGCCGGGTTTCCATGGACTTGATCACCATTGATCTGACCAACATTCAGGCCAAGGTGGGCTCGGTGGTGGAATGCTGGGGAGGCACGGTGGATATCAATACCGTCGCTAATTATGCTGACACCATCAGCTATGAACTAATGTGTCAGGTCAGTTACCCATTACGACAAACCGCGACTGTGATCTGAGGAGATACCATGCAGTACAACCCGCTTGGCAACAGCCAGATTCAGGTTAGTGAAATCTGCCTGGGCACCATGACCTTTGGTGAACAAAACACCCAGCATGAGGCTAATCAGCAGCTTGATTATGCCGTCGCACAGGGCGTGAACTTCATTGACACCGCTGAGATGTACCCCGTCCCGCCGCGGGCAGAAACCCAAGGGCGCACCGAGGAGATGATTGGTAACTGGCTAGTCAACCAGCCCCGCGAGAAACTGATCATCGCCAGCAAGGTTACTGGCCGGTCAGTGAATATGGACTATCTGCGCGATGGCCCCAGAGTGAACCGCCAGCATATACAACAGGCCATTGAGGGCAGCTTAAAGCGCTTAAAAACCGATTACATCGACCTCTATCAGGTGCACTGGCCCGACCGCTATGTGCCCAAATTTGGCCAACGCTACTATGACAGCAGCCAAAACTGGCCTGACGAGCCAATCGAGGAACAACTCACAGCACTGGCCGAACTGGTCGAGGCTGGTAAAGTACGCGCCATTGGCCTCTCGAATGAAACCCCTTGGGGGGTAATGCGGTTTTTAAACGCTGCAGAAAAGCTTAATCTGCCAGTGATCACCTCCGTGCAGAACGCCTATCATCTGATGAACCGTCAGGCGGAAACCGGTGGCCTGCTTGAAGTCTGCGACCGGGAAAACATCGCCCTGCTCCCCTACAGCCCGCTGGCTTTCGGCCATTTGACCGGCAAATATCTGGATAACCCCAATGCCGATGGGCGTATTAAGCAATTCCCCGGTTTTGGCAAACGCTATGAGAAAACCAACGCCGCCGAAGCCACCAAGGCGTATGTTTCGCTGGCGCGCGAATGGGGATTGAGCCCCGCGCAGATGGCGATTGCCTTCACAATCCGCCTTCCACAGACGCCATCGACCATTATCGGCGCCACCAGTCTGGATCAATTACAGGAAAACATTGCCGCCATTGATGTTAACTGGACTGCCGAGCTTCAAGCGCAGATTGATGCCATTGATGCCCGCTATCCCAGCCCTACCGTGTAATCAAGCAGGAGTTTGCCGATGAGCCACACTGATATCGTCCGCCGCATTCGAGCATCTGAATTGTTTTGCGAACAAATCTACCTCGCCGGCCAATGGCAGGATAGCGAGCAAACCATAGCGGTGGATAACCCGGCCACCGGTGAGATAATCGGGCATGTACCGGTTTGTTCCGATGCGCAATTAGCCCAGGCTTTTGAGTCCGCCGAATCGGCTTTTAAACAATGGCGTGACTATACCGCCGAAGAGCGCGGGCGGTATTTGTATGCCTTTTTTGAGCTAATGCAAACCCACGAGCAGACGCTGGCCGAAATCATGACCTTAGAGCAAGGCAAACCATTGGCCGAATCCATTGGTGAAATCCGCTATGCCGCCTCATTTGTGAAATGGTTTGCTGAAGAGGCGCGTCGTGCCTACGGTCGGGTTATTCCCGCCGCTCAGCCCGGCGAGCAGATTATCGTCAAACGCGAACCGATCGGGGTGACGGCAGCCATCACCCCCTGGAATTTCCCCAGCTCGATGATTACCCGCAAAGCGGCAGCCGCCCTAGCTGCCGGGTGCAGCATGGTAGTCAAACCGGCTAGTGCCACGCCGTTTTCAGCGCTGGCGCTGGCCAAATTAGCCGAAAAGGCCGGCTGGCCTGCCGGGTTGTTTAATGTCGTGACCGGTAATGCCCGGCAGATTGCCAGCGCGATGACCCAACACCCAGCAGTGCGTAAGATTTCGTTTACCGGCTCGACCGCAACCGGACAGGCCTTGATGCGCCAAGCGGCAGATCAGGTACAGAAAATTTCACTGGAACTTGGTGGCAACGCCCCGTTTATTGTCTTTGATGATGCCGATATAAATGCGGCGGCCGACGGTGCCATTGCCGCTAAATTCCGTAACACCGGCCAGACTTGTGTTTGCGTAAACCGTTTTTATGTGCAGCGATCGGTGCATGATGCTTTTGTCGAGGCACTGCGCGCTCGCATCGAACAATTACCAATGGGCGATGGCTTTAACCCGGAAAACAAACTCGCCCCGCTAATCAACTCGCAGGCGGTTGAAAAAGTGCGCGAACACATTGAGGATGCCAAAAGAAAAGGCGCAACAGCCTATACAATCAACCGACCCGAACCACGCGCTAATTTTATCTCCCCGACGATTTTAACCGGAGTGACCCAATCCATGCTGGTCTGCCAGGAGGAAACCTTCGGGCCACTGGCGGCGGTGAGTTGCTTTGATGACGAGGCCGAGGCCATTGCCCTTGCCAACGACACCCCGTTTGGGCTAGCGGCTTATTTTTACAGCGAAAACACCCACCGAATCTGGCGCGTGGCTGATGGCATTGAGGCAGGTATGATCGGCATTAACACCGGGTTGATCTCCAATGCCGCTGCCCCCTTTGGGGGTGTCAAGGCCTCGGGATTTGGCCGCGAGGGCGCCAGAGAAGGCATAGATGAGTATTTAGAGACTAAGTATCTGCTGTTTGGTCGGGGTTAAGCAAAGGCTAATTGCCGCATCAAGACACACCAGAGAGCTGCGCACTCTCAATTAACATCTTACTGTAATGATGTTGCGGATTGCTCAATAGGCTTTCTGTGGTGCTGTGCTCAACCACCTCGCCCTGATAAAGCACCAATACCCGGTGCGCTAGGGCGCGCACCACGGCTAGGTCATGG
>DRZW01000182.1 GCA_011380105.1 Halothiobacillaceae bacterium | reverse complement strand
GATCGGGATACCGCAGGACGCGGTTTACGCATGGCAGCATTGCGGGCAGGGTATCGGTTTTATCCCGAGGCGTATCAGTGGCTATCCAAAGTACCCGAAGCGCATCGTGATGAAGAGGTGATGACTTGGCAGATTCGAGTAGCCTTACGGTCACAGACTTGGAGCCGGGTTATTGAATCGATAGAAGCACTACCCGCCTCACTGCGTGAGCAGGAACAGTGGCAGTTCTGGAGGGCAGTGGCGTTGCAGCATGTTGGCCGGGATGTAGCAGCGCGGCCAATATTCCGCAAGCTGGCTAAACAAACTGGCTACTATGGATTTTTAGCCGCCGACCGGGTTGGCGCAGAATACGCACTCCCATCGCGATCTGACGGCAGCCTGCCTGAGGTGAATGCGACCGACATTGCCACCATTCGTCATGACCCCTGGTTTCGCTTGGCCAAGGCGTTGTATCGGTTAGAACATTACCCCGATGCCCGCGAGATTTTTGAGCATCGATTAAGGCAGGTAAATAGCGATTACATGCCCGCGATCGCGCATTGGGCACAGGAGGTGGGCTGGCCGGATCGGGTTGCTGTACTAATTGCTCGCATGGGTAAACAGCGAGATCCAGACTGGTTTTCAGCACGCTATCCACAACCCTACCTTGATGCGGTGCGCCATGCGGCCACCGAGCAATCCATTCCCGAAGCCTGGATTTATGGCGTTATGCGCCGCGAGAGCCTGTTTATGCCTGATGTTGGCTCACGTGCCGGGGCGCAGGGTCTAATGCAGTTCATGCCCGATACTGCAAGCTGGATAAACCGCCAAGCGGGCTTGAATATCGCCCCACTAGATTTGCACGACCCGCAGGTGAGTATTCGTCTGGGCGGGGCGTATCTGGGGTATTTATATGATCGTTTTGATCAACAATACGCGCTGGCCAGTGCTGCTTACAACGCCGGTCAGGGAAGGGTAAAGCGTTGGATGCCAGATAAGCCCATGCCAGGGGCGGTCTGGGTGGATACCATTGTGTTTGATGAAACCCGTGCTTACAGCAAAGCGGTGCTCGAAGCGATGATTATTTACCAGTGGCGTTCCGGGGCCGTTGAAAACCGTTTGAGCGACTTTTTGCCTATTGTCGTGGGGGATTGATGGCGCGCTTTGTCTTCTACGATCTGGAAGCCACGGGTGCTGATGTCCATTATGACCGCCCGCTCCAGTTTGCGGCAATTTGTACCAATGAGCAGCTAGAACCCATAGAAGAGCCAGTGGTTTGGTACGCCCGCCACCCCGACGATGTGCTCAGCCACCCCGCAGCAGTGATGACCACCGGCTTATTACCGGATACGCCCGCGCTTACCGAGGGTATGAGCGAGGCGGAATTAGCCGAAGCAATCAGCGGGTTATTGAATCAACCTGATACCTGCGCGGTGGGTTTTAACAACCTGCGCTTTGATGCGCCGATGCTCCGATTCTTATTTTGGCGCACCTTAAAGCCGCCGTATGAGCATGAATTTTCAGGTGGTAACAGCAAGTTCGATATCTTGGATGTGGCGCGGGCGTATCGCTTGCTGCGCCCGGATGGTATTAACTGGCCGCGATTAGAAACGGGTTATCCCAGCCTTAAACTGACTGAATTGGCTGCAGCCAATGGTCTAACCCACGAGCAGGCACACGATGCCTTGAGCGATGTTCAGGCCACCTTAGAACTTGCCCGATTGTTTCGTGATCAAAACCCGCGTTTGTTTAATTACCTGCTCGCTGCGCGGAATAAAAACCACGTCCGCGAGCAGGTCGATAAAAAACCGGGTCATGCCTTTGTTCACACCACAGCCCGCATTGCCGCTGACCGCGGTGGCGGCTCGGTATTTGTCAACCTAGGCCAAAGCGGGAAAAACCCCAATGCCCGCCTATTGTGGGATGCCCGCTTTGACCCGGCGCCGTGGATGGCATTATCCCCTGAGGCGTTGGCAGAGCGTCGGTTTGTTAAAACCCCCGATGACCGAGTGAATGACCCGAACACAATGCGCCTGCCGGTGAAAGAGTTACACATCAACCAGGTGCCAGCGGTGTTTCCGTTAAGCATTTTAAAAGAAGCGGCTGTGTGTGAGCGCATGGTGATTGATCGCGAACAGGTATTAGCGCATATCGCCTTGATAAAAGCGCATTTGCCTGAGTTTGCTGAGAAGTTGCATGCAGCCATGGCGCTCAGTGAGGGGCAGTATCCGCCCGCCAAGCGCAGTGAGCAGGCATTATATGCCGGTTTTTTGGATAATCGCGAGGCCGATACCCTCGCCCAGTGGTGGCGGGATTGGCGTGGTGCAAACCACCCGGCAAAGGCGCAACAGGCCATCACATGGCTGTTAGGGCAAGATTGGCAAGATGCCCGTCTGCCAACGCTGGTGGCGCACTTTGTTGCGCGTAATTATCCGCAATATTTAGATGAGCGGCACCAGCAACAATGGCAACATTATTGCCGTGAGCAGCTTAATCCCAATGGCGAGATCAGCCACCCGTTAGATGATGAGTCTGGATTGCCGCGCGATATTCCGCACATGCGAGCACTGGCGCAACACTGGCTGGACACGCGCCCAGCCCAATGGACTGAGCAACAGCTATCGCTGCTTAAGCCTTATCTCGAATGGCTCGAGCGCCGTAAAGCGATCTTGTCGATAAGATAGGAAGTAACCAGCTTGGTGCAAGCCAATAAGGTGAACTAAACAAGTTAAAAGTGTGTTTGCATTAATGCGAAAAATATCTCTACAACAGATTGTTGGCGGGTTATTCCTTGCTGTGACGTTTTTGTGTGCCCGCGTTTTGGGCAGGGAAAAAGCCTAATTTAAGATCAGGGATTTAAGTAGGACTGCTTATGAGTTTTATGGTTTATGGGCCGGGCGTTAATGACCGCATGACTATTGATCAAGCGGTATCTAAAAATTTAATTGCCCCTCCCGCGATGATCAGACCGGTTGACCGAGATGATGCCCATGAGGAGCAGGCCGGTGCCGGGTTGACCCAGCGCAAGGCCGATAAACAAAAAGGGGGTGATCAAACCCGCTTATACCGCGAGACGGCCGGAGAACTCGATAATAAGTTAGAGCGGGTTTCACTCGTTCATCAGATCATGTCAGCTCCGGCG
>DRZW01000180.1 GCA_011380105.1 Halothiobacillaceae bacterium | reverse complement strand
TGGGAAATCGTTGGTTTTTGCAAGGAAACAGCCCTTATGATTGCATTTTCTTGCAATTTATCAAGGTCAAATTCGCTATATTACTGAAAAAATTCAGTGGGTTACGGATTTTTCAGGGCCGACTAATGACTGGCGCTTTGGGGTTGGTCGCGGCTGTGAGCCGGTAAGTGGCGCACCGGGTTTCCCGCGATGCCTTGCGTCATCTTGCCTGTAGCTGTAATCCTTCACTGCAATATTTTAAGCGCAGGTATGCAGGTATAATGCGCATTTTCTTTAAGCAAGCTGAACCGTTTCGTGATCCAGAACCTTCGTAATATTGCCATTATCGCTCACGTCGACCACGGCAAGACTACCCTCGTGGACAAGCTATTGCAGCAGTCCGGTACCTTTGACGCCCGTGCTGACTTGGGTGAGCGCGTGATGGATTCTAATGCTATTGAGAAAGAACGTGGGATCACGATCCTAGCCAAGAATACCGCGATCCGCTGGACATCCCCGCAGGGCGAGGAGTACCGCATCAATATCGTTGACACCCCTGGACACGCTGACTTTGGTGGCGAGGTCGAGCGCGTGCTGTCGATGGTCGATTCGGTGCTGCTGCTGGTTGACGCGGTTGATGGCCCTATGCCGCAGACCCGATTTGTGACTCAGAAGGCCTTCGCGATGGGTTTTCGTCCGATCGTGGTCGTCAATAAGATTGACCGCCCCGGCGCACGCCCTGATTGGGTTATCGACCAAGTGTTCGACCTATTCGATCGTCTGGGCGGTACTGATGAGCAGCTCGACTTCCCGATCGTCTATGCCTCGGCTCTCAATGGCTATGCGGGTTTGGATTCCCAAGTGCGGGAAGGAGACATGACGCCATTGTATGAGACAATTGTGAAGGAGGTGCCAGCGCCGGATGTCGATCCGGAAGGCCCGTTCCAGTTGCAGGTCTCCAGCTTGGACTACAACTCCTATGTGGGCGTCATTGGTGTGGGTCGTATCAAGCGTGGCAAGATCAAGACCAACACGCCGGTCAAAATCATCAATAAGGATGGCGAAATCCGCAATGGTCGCGTGCTGCAGATCATGGGCTTTCATGGTTTGGATCGCGTAGAAGTACCGGAGGCGCAGGCCGGTGATATCATTGCCTTCTCGGGCATTGAGGGTCTGGCGATTTCCGATACGCTTTGCGATCCGGAGCAGGTCGAGGCACTCCCTGCGCTGTCGGTTGACGAGCCAACCGTCAGCATGACCTTCCAGGTCAACACCTCGCCATTTGCCGGCAGGGAAGGCAAGTTCCTTACCAGCCGCCAGATTCGTGAGCGCCTGAACAAGGAATTGATCCACAATGTGGCGCTGCGCGTCGAAGAAACCGAGGACCCGGACAAGTTCCGCGTCTCCGGGCGTGGCGAGCTGCATTTATCAGTACTGATTGAAAACATGCGTCGCGAAGGCTTCGAGTTGGGTGTCTCCCGCCCGGAGGTCATTATCCGCGAGGTGGATGGCGTCAAACAGGAGCCCTACGAGCAGCTAGTCATCGATATCGAAGAGCAGCACCAGGGCAGCGTAATGGAGAAGCTCGGCCTACGTCGCGGTGAGCTGCGCAATATGGAGCCGGATGGCAAGGGCCGCGTGCGCCTCGAATACATCATTCCGTCGCGTGGCCTGATCGGTTTCCGTACCGAGTTCATGACCGCTACCCAGGGCACCGGCCTAATGTTCTCGGTCTTCGATCATTATGGTGTTTACAAGCCAGGGTCGGTTGGGCAGCGCAACAACGGCGTGCTGATCTCCGGTGAAACCGGCAAGGCGCTGGCCTACGCCCTTTACAACTTGCAGGATCGTGGTCGCCTGATGATCGGTCATGGCGAAGAGGTATACGAAGGCCAAGTGATCGGTATCCACAGCCGTGACAACGACCTGACCGTCAACCCGCTCAAGAGCAAGAAGCTGACCAATATTCGGGCTTCCGGTTCGGACGAAGCGCTGACATTATCGCCAAAGATCACCTTCACCCTGGAGCAGGCGCTAGAGTTCATCGATGATGACGAGCTGGTGGAAGTAACGCCCAAGTCGATCCGCATTCGCAAGAAGCACCTTACCGAGAACGATCGCAAGCGCGCGTCCCGCGCCGCCGGATGATGGTAGTGAACGCCGGGTAATTTGCCCGGCTTCAGATCGAGAATTCTCTGTAGACGATAATGTTGTCGGAGAAATTTTCGTTTTCTAAGATGCGTTTCCGCCCGGCGCGCCGACCAAACCTGTTATCATCCGATCCTGATTTTTTGGGTGACGCACTGGAGTGATCCGTCGTGTTTGACAATCTGTCCCGCCGTCTTTCCTCAGTTTTAGACAACTTGCGAGGCCAGGGCCGCCTGACCGAGGACAATATCAAGGATTCGCTGCGGGAGATCCGGATGGCGTTGCTGGAGGCCGATGTGGCTTTGCCAGTGGTGCGCGACTTTAACGCTAGGGTGCGCGAGCGGGCGCTGGGGCAGGAAGTACTTAAGAGCCTGTCGCCGGGGCAGGTGCTGGTCAAGATCGTTCATGACGAACTGGTCGTGATGATGGGCGATCACAATGAGCAACTGGACCTATCCACCCAGCCGCCGGCGGTAGTGCTGCTCGCAGGCCTGCAAGGTGCTGGTAAGACTACCACTGCTGGCAAGCTGGCGCGCTACCTCAAAGAGCAGCAGAAGAAGGTCCTGGTGGTCAGTGCTGACGTCTACCGTCCGGCGGCGATCAAGCAGCTTGAAACGGTGGCTGGTCAGGTCGGCGTGGACTTCTTCCCCTCCAGTGCTGGCCAGAACCCTGTTGCGATTGCGGATGCGGCGCTTAAGGAAGCCCGTAGGCGTTTTTACGATGTGCTGATCGTCGATACCGCCGGCCGGATGCATATCGATGATGACATGATGGATGAGGTGTGTCGGATCCATGAGGCGGTCAATCCGGTTGAGACCCTGTTCGTGGTCGACAGTATGACGGGTCAGGATGCGGCCAACACCGCCAAGGCATTTAATGATGCATTGCCATTGACTGGTGTGATCCTCACCAAGACCGATGGTGACGCCCGTGGTGGTGCGGCGCTATCAGTGCGCCAGGTGACCGGTAAGCCAATCAAGTTTCTCGGTAGCGG
>DRZW01000027.1 GCA_011380105.1 Halothiobacillaceae bacterium | reverse complement strand
TATCATTACATGAGAGTTTTGCGTAACAAGGTCTCGCTACATAAAGAATCAACCGGAAATGCTGCACGCACAACACAACTGCGAAAACGACCAGACTGATGTCCTGATTATTGGCTCCGGCGCTGCCGGGCTAGCTTTGGCTTTAAGGCTTGCCCCGCATATTCAGATAACGGTACTTTCAAAAGCTCAATTGGATGCCGGTAGCACCAGCTGGGCTCAGGGTGGTATAGCAGCCGCTTTAAGCGGTGCTGAAGACATCGAGCAACACATTCAAGACACGATTTCAGCAGGTGTAGATTTACCAGATCCAGCTGTCGTCCGCACCGTCACTGAAAGCGGGCCGGAACAGATCGCATGGCTGGAATCATTTCAAATGCCCTTTTCGCGGTCTGGTGAACCGGATCATTCACTGCATTTAACCCAGGAAGGTGGCCACAGTCAGCGACGCGTGGCACACGCTGCCGATCATACCGGCCGTTCATTAATGGAAACCCTAATGGCCGCGGTGAAAGCGCGCAGCAATATCCGGATTTTAGAGCATCATATTGCAGTTGACCTGATAACAGCGCGACGTCTTGGCGCGACTCAGGATTGCTGTCTTGGCGCCTATGTATTAGATGTAAAAAGCGACTGTGTCCGCACTATTACCAGCCGCTTCACCGCTTTGGCCAGCGGTGGTGCAGCTAAGGCTTATCTGTTTACCACCAACCCCGATGGCACAACGGGGGATGGTATCGCCATGGGCTGGCGTGCGGGCTGTCGGGTGGCGAATATGGAGTTTATTCAATTTCATCCCACCTGCCTGTTTGAACCCCGTGCCAAATCGTTTCTGATCAGTGAAGCGGTACGCGGTGAGGGTGGCGTATTGCTACGCCCAGACGGCACCCGCTTTATGCCCGAACACCATGAAAAGGCCGAGCTGGCACCGCGTGATATCGTCGCCCGTGCCATAGATGCAGAAATTAAACGCTTAGGGATTGATTGCGTCTATCTGGACATCAGCTTTAAGGGCAAAGCGTTTATTGAAAAGCACTTTCCCATGATCCATAAACGCTGTCTGGAATTTGGCTACGATATGACCCGCGAGCCGCTGCCGGTTGTTCCTGCCGCGCATTACACCTGTGGTGGTTTGATGGTGGATTTAGATGGACAAACCGACATCCCTCAGCTGTTTGCCATTGGTGAGACGGCGCACACCGGACTTCATGGCGCAAATCGCCTTGCGAGCAACTCGTTACTAGAATGCCTGGTATTCGCCCAGCGCGCTGCCGCCAAGATTGAAGCACAGCTAGAGCGACCCCAACCAGCCATCCCTGAGGCTGCATTCATCCCGCCTTGGGATGAATCACGAGTTACCGATCCGGATGAAGCCGTTGTGGTTACCCACAACTGGGATGAGTTGCGCCGCAGCATGTGGAGCTATGTCGGCATTGTTCGCACCACCAAGCGCTTAAATCGTGCTCAGCACCGCATTGATCTACTGCGACGTGAAATCCAAGAGTACTACAGTCATTTCCGCATCAGCAGTGATTTGATCGAGCTGCGTAATTTGGTGGAAATTTCCGATCTGATTGTGCGCTCGGCGTTAACCCGCCAAGAAAGCCGTGGCCTTCACTACATCCGTGATTTTCCCTACACCAATCCCCGTGCCCGGCATTTTAATACCGTACTTACACCACCCCCGGCACGGCCTTATCAGTCAGCGGGCGAGCAAGTCGATAAAAAAGCCCTGTTCTGACACAAAAAACCCCGCTGGAAGAACAGCAGGGTTTTGAGAACTCATCTAAACCAAAACGCGGTTATCGACCGTATACGATCACCGCCCGGCGGTTCATAGACCAAACATCTTCACCATAGCCCTCGACAGCTGGGCGCTCTTTGCCGTAACTGACCGTATCAATCTGTGTACTGGAAACGCCATGCGATAGCAAAATATCTCGCACCGCATTGGCACGGCGCTCACCCAAGCCGATATTGTATTCGCGCGAACCTCGGTTGTCGGTATGACCTTCAATCACCACCCGACGATCACGATTCTCCATTAAAAACGCCGCATGCTCTCGCAGCATGTCGCGGTATTGTTCATCGACGGTGTATTCGTCAAAACCAAAATACACTATCGGCTCGCGTGACATCGGCGCACCGGCATAAAGCTCAACCTCGCTCAACCGATCGGCATCGCGCAGTGCTGCAGCCTCGGCACGCGCCCGCTCTAACTCTTCCTCAGTCATTGCAGCTGCATCTTCGCCTACACCCGGACCATCCTTGGGAGCAGAACTACAAGCAGTCAGGGTTGCTGCCAAAACACCAGCGGTCAACAAATAGATCCAGCGCATCAGTACACTCCTTAAAACCAGAACGTTAATCAAAAGACCTTTGCAAAATCAACTTAGCCAGCACAAAAAACTCATTAAAACAGTGCAGATCTAAGGCTTCTGCCCTGGACAGAAACCAATCAAGAGAATACCATAGTGCTGCACTCTGGTAACGTAAATTTCTGCGGCAAACAAAAAAGTCCAGCCATTTGGCATACTAAATCTTAAATATAACTAATCTAATCGCATCTACCAGCTGCTCTAGACTCTGACTGACCTGATCAAACTCATTGACACCCGCATTCAATTCTTCCGCCACTTGCCTCCGCCATCTTGCGCATTTCATCTGTGGATTTCTGAGCCGGCTTTGCCAAACTGTGCACCTCCTCTGCCACCACCGCAAAACCTCGCCCGACATGTTCAGCGCCAACAAAGTTAGTCTAATCGGCTAGGTCATTGATAATTCAAGCCAGCTAATGCTGCTGCTATCGACTCTAACCCGACAAATCACATTAATGAACTGATCAATTCCATCAGACAATAGCTGAACAGAGGCTGGGAACCTGATAACAAACATACCGTCACCGATCATCCCACCTTGAAAACCAACTTATCGTTACGGACTAAAACCCCTTCATGCGACGTCTCAGCCCTTACAATCGCATCACTTTTCATCTCTGCTCAAAGCGGTTATGGCCCACATCCATCATACTGGTCTCCAAATGCGCGGCATGGTTGACAACCAGCGGGGATTACACCAGAATACGCAACCACACTAGGAGGGTTGGCAGAGCGGTTGAATGCACCGGTCTTGAAAACCGGCAAGGG
>DRZW01000024.1 GCA_011380105.1 Halothiobacillaceae bacterium | reverse complement strand
GTCAACAACAACCCCTGATTAAGTTTATACTCAGTTAAATAGAATTGCTTAAAAAGCGCCTCGAATTACCATGGTAAGCGACTCGAGCGCAAGACCGACGGCACTGCGAACGAAACATAATCCGGCGTTAGGCAAAAGAGCCCCGCCCATCGTAGCAAACAGGTTGCGTAACAGGTTTTTCGAGGCTCCCTAAGGTTTAAAAGATAGAACAGGTTATAACACGTTGAATCCCTCCACACTTTTAGGCATGTTTTTCGGGTTAGTGGTGATTATTGGCGCCATTGCGCTCACCGTTGATCAAGCTGCCGACTTTCTCAATCCCATCGGTTTGCTATTAGTGCTTGGCGGCACTATAGCTGCGACGTTAATCAGTTACCCCTTACATGAGATTATCCGGGTATTTAAGGTGATTGGAGTCGTGCTGGTTAATGAGCGTTTATATGCTGAGCGCGATATCAACGAATTGGTTGAGGTAGCACGCCTGAAATTTAAGGGCCAGATTAATCAGGCCGATGAAAAGCGCGAACAAATCCAAAACCCGTTTCTGCGTGCTGGTATGCAGATGGTGCTAGATCAAGCTCCGAGCGAAGATATCACCACCTTACTGCAATGGCGTATTGCGCGCATGCGTGCCCGCGAGCGCGCGGAGGCTCAGATATTCCGCACCATGGCCACCTTCGCCCCAGCTTTTGGCATGCTCGGCACCCTGCTGGGGTTAATTAATATGCTGCACTCCTTAGATGCCAGCGAATTTGAGGCCATTGGCCACAATATGGCATTAGCACTGATCACCACTTTATATGGCATTCTGCTTTCTAATATGCTGTTTAAACCGATTGCACTCAAACTCGAACGCCGTACCGAGCAACGGGTTGCTTTAATGAACATGATGGTCGAAGGGGTGATGCTTATGCAGAAAGACCGCTCCCCGGCCTTTATCCGCGAGACGCTAAATTCATTTTTGGCGCAAAGTGAAGATGAGCTGCGCGATCGCGAGAAAGCCAAAGCAAAAAGCAACCCCTATCGCATATCGCCCAAAGCCAAGCGCTCATCGAAAAAATCATGAACGAGCGCCACGACGAGGCCGATCAATGGCAGGAGGAGCACAGCGCCGAGCTGGCTAAAGCTCAGGCCAGTGCCCAACATCGCGACATCAGCCGCCCCTGGTTTGAAGGCTGGCAACCGGATGAGCGTATCAACGAAGAAGACCAGTCCTACTGGCTGTTAACCATGGTGGACCTAATGACACTGCTCTTGGTGTTATTTGTTTTGCTAGCCGCCTATGCCTATCAACAAAAGCCTGCCCAACCGACTTGGGTGGATTCCGTCTTCGAACAGGAATTTCCCCCGCAGGCTGATCCGGCGACCGAGTTACAATCCCCCACCGGGGCATTGTCCGGTCACCTCTACTCCGGTGCGCTGGTATTACCCACCCCACCCACCACCGAGCCCGAACCGGCGTATGAGCCAGAGCCTGAAGAAAGACCAGCGTCGGCGCGCTCACCGTTAGCAGGTATCAGTGAGCGTTTCGCGGATTTAGGCGATAACGTTGATGTCACCACCATTGCCGGGCGGATTAACCTCCGCGTCGGAGAAGAAATTCTATTTCCCAGCGCTGAGGCAGAATTGACTGAGAGTGGCGTAGCTGTAATTGAGCAAGTCGCCGCACGTCTAGAACGGGAATCTTATCCGATTATCGTCCAAGGGCACACCGATAACCGCCCGATTCAGACCGCACGCTTTCCTTCCAACTGGGAGTTATCAGCAGCCCGGGCCAGTGCCGTGGTGCGGGCGCTCGTTGACGCCGGCATCGAACCTTGGCGCTTGAGCGCCGTGGGCTATGCCGACACTATGCCGGTGGCCGACAACTTCTCCGCCGAAGGCCGGGCCGAAAATCGCCGGGTGGATATAATTTTAGACATCCCAGCCAATTAACCGCACATTAAGCTCATAGGCATTGGAATTAAAACTACCGGTCAGGCTCAAAGCAGGTATAATAGTCTTGTTGTTTCTGGAAACGAACCCAAAGAATCCGGATGCCCGATTGAACTTGCTGCGACTGACCCGTGGCGGGCTGTGATCTTCCCATAGACGCATCAAATCAGATGCAGGCTTCTTAACCCCAAGCTTTCCCGGCAAACAACACGCCAACGTGTCTTATTCAGACTGCATCGGTCTGAACTACACGCCTTTAAGAGTACGCCCAAGCTTATGCCTGGGCGTTGTGATTTCGAGTATTGAATGTTTGCAAATACCCCTACACCGTCAACCACGGTGCATTTTTCCGATCTGGGCTTAGCCCCGGCCATTGCCTCTGCTGTCGAAGAAGTCGGCTATGAGACCCCCTCGCCAATCCAGGCGGCCAGCATTCCGCCCCTGTTGGCCGGAGATGATTTAATCGGCATGGCTCAAACTGGTACCGGTAAGACCGCAGCCTTTGCACTGCCACTGCTCTCGCGCATTGAGATCAGTTATCGCAAACCACAGATGCTGGTTCTAGCGCCTACCCGCGAGCTGGCGATTCAGGTAGCCGAAGCCATGACCCGATATGCGCGCCACATGCCGGGTTTTCATATCGCAGCTATTTATGGCGGCCAAGCTATTTTTCAGCAACGTAAACTGTTAAATCGCGGTGTACACGTTGTGGTCGGCACACCAGGTCGCATCCGTGACCACCTCGCACGCGGCACACTAAAGCTGGATCAGATCCGTTCTGTGGTGCTCGATGAAGCCGATGAAATGCTGCGGATGGGCTTTGTTGATGAAGTCGATGCCATCCTCGCTGAAACGCCCGCCGAACGCCAAGTAGCCTTGTTCTCTGCAACCATGCCGCCGCCGATCCGCAAGATCGCCCAGCGTCATCTAAAAAACCCGCAAGAGATCAAAATCAAGTCGAGCACGCAGACAGTAACGGCAATCCATCAGCGTTACTGGATGGTCAGCGGCATGCATAAGCCCGATGCACTAACCCGCATCCTTGAGGTGGAGGATTTTGACGCCGCCATAATTTTTGTACGCACCCGACAAGCCACCAGCGAGCTTGCCACCCGCCTAGAAGCCCGTGGCTATGCGGCCGCCGCACTCTCAGGTGAAATTGATCAGAAAAAGCGCGAAGCGACAATTGGCAAATTAAAAAACGGCCACTTAGATATT
>DRZW01000022.1 GCA_011380105.1 Halothiobacillaceae bacterium | reverse complement strand
GCGTGCTCCAGTGATTCCAACACCACCGTGCCACCACCGCCTGCAATCACAAAGCCATCACGATTAACATCATAGGGACGTGATGCCCGCTCGGGGGTGTCATTAAAGTTTGATGAGAGCGCGCCCATGGCGTCAAACATTGCCGAAAGCGACCAGTGCAGCTCCTCACCACCACCGGCGAAGATCACATCCTGCTTACCAAATTGAATTTGTTCAACCCCGGCACCAATGCAATGAGCCGAGGTGGCACAAGCCGAACTCAGGGAGTAATTCACTCCTTTAATCTTAAATGGCGTCGCCAGACACGCTGAGGTGGTAGAGGCCATAGTGCGCGGAACCATATAAGGCCCGACGCGCTTAATGCTTTTCTCGCGGGCAATATCCGCCGTAGCAACGATATTCTGACAGGAAGAACCACCGGAACCGGTAATCAACCCAGTACGCGGGTTGGATACTTGTTCATCGGTCAATCCAGACTGCTCAATTGCCTCTTGCATGGCAATGTAATTGTAAGCAGCCGCTTGACCCATAAAGCGCATCAATTTTCGATCGATAAACTCAGCGGGATCAAGTTTAAGCGTGCCGGCAACCTGCGACCGAAAACCGTGCTCTACTTGTTCTTGGTTTTTCTCGATACCTGATTTGCCGGCACGCAGAGACTCGGTAACCTCTTTAAGATTATTACCCAGACTGGAGACAATCCCCATTCCGGTGATGACCACTCGACGCATTGAGTTCTTACTCCGAAAGCGATTGTGTACTGGTAAACAGTCCGACCCTGAGGTCCTTGGCCTCATAGATCACTTTGCCATCGCAAAGCATTACTGCATCCGCAATGCCCATGGTTAGTTTTCGCATGATTACCCGCTTCATTTGAACACGATATTCAACCTTTGTATTCGTTGGCAAAACCTGACCGGAGAACTTAACATCCCCCACGCCCAGAGCACGACCGTGACCCTTGCCACCGCTCCAGCCCAAGAAAAAGCCCACTAGCTGCCACATGGCGTCCAGCCCCAAGCAACCGGGCATGACCGGGTCTCCCTCAAAGTGACAGTCGAAAAACCACAGATCCGGGTGTACATTCAACTCGGCATGCATTTCACCCTTGTTAAAGTCGCCGCCTTGATCAGTGATTAAATTGATGCGATCAAACATCAGCATCGGCGGCAGCGGGAGTTGCGCATTGCCAGGGCCAAACATATCACCCTTAGCACAGCGAATCAGATCATCGTATTCAAATGCAGCCTTGCTCATGTAACTTCTAACTTTCCAAAATTGCAAATTAAGTATTGTAACGTATTCGAGGCATTGAGGAACAATCAAGGCGCTTACAAACTAATCGGCGCCTCGAAAACCGCCGACAGTGATACCAGCGCAAGACGCACTTCGCGCGGTAACCGAAACATAATTACGAAACAAAAGACGGAGCGAGCACCACCCGACACAACAACCACGTTGCGCAACCGATTTTTCGAAGCGCACTAATGCCAAGCGTACTTTATCTGCACATACCTTAAGCCAATTTGGTTCCTTAAACGGACTTTTTTAAGCCTTTATCGACACAAGATACCCAAAACTGCCATACTCAGTACTGTTGGCACGAACATATAAAGGAATCTCAATATGATTCAAGAAGGCTGGCTTGCTCCTCCGGTTACCTTATTTGATGCCCAAGCCCGCGAAGCTTTGGCGGCCTATCTGGCTGATTACGCCATTGATGCGCATCCAGAACGGGTCAAGCAATACCAGTCGCGGCTGGAATATGAGTTGTCGACACTTAACAACAACATTAAACGCAAAATCGTCAAGATGCACGCACTAGCCGAGTTTTTGGCCGATCACGGCTACTACACCACCATGCTCGGCACGGCCTCCGGCGCTTTAACCCTGCGAATTTTTGACTTAACCCCGGTCGATCCAATCGAATATGACCTGTCATTTGAAATCTGGTATGAGCTACCCAACCGGGCGCGGCTAATTTTGGAAATTCCACCCAGCGCGATAGCAGCTGCTGAACTTTGGCTCGCTCAACACGGTGTTGCCAACAAAAATGCCTGGATAACCCCGTTAGACGCACTGGAAAATATACCCTCCAGTACGTTGTTTATGCCGGAAAATACCGACTGGTTATTCAGTATTCCCAATCAGGTCACTCCCTTTCAGTCCGACCTACTTCTGCACCGCGATGACAGCGAAGGTGTGTTTTTGCTCGAAAAGCATGCCGGGCTAAACATGCTGGTTGATGCGATTGCCCCGCGTTCCTATCAGGAACTGGCCGATGCGATTATGCTCTACCGCCCGCATTATCTAAGTCATGGCCATGCCCAGCGCTATATTAGCCGCCATCGACACAGCAACCAGCCACTTCATCCCTTCCTGACACCCATTGCCAGTAGCGCAAATATTTTGCTGTATCCAGAACAGATTTTGGCCATGCTGCGCCAACTACCGGCTAAAGCACATGATGCACATAAGCCACTGGAATTGCTTCGATTGCTAATCAAAAGCAAAACCGCCGGGTTGGCTGCCGAGTTGGTAGAACAACGCCTTCTGGACGAACAAATCGACCCGGCCAGCGCGGGCTATATTAAAAATCTGCTTCGCGAAAACGCGCCCGCCACCCTAAGCCGGGCCCATGCCCTGGCCTGCGCTATGTTGATCATGCAAACGCTCGCCCATCGTTAGCCTTCTTAGCACCACCTGCTCATACTGTAATGGTCCAAATATGGGATGCTAAAAGGGATAAATGCAAAAAGGGCACCGATTGGGGTTACCCTTTATACAGTAATGTGGCGTCCCCACGGGGATTCGAACCCCGGTTACCGCCGTGAAAGGGCGATGTCCTAGGCCTCTAGACGATGGGGACTAGGTCATTTGGCTTGACTGCCAAAACGGGGCGTATGCTAGCGGAACTGTTAAAAGAGCACAACCCCTTAAAATGAACCGGCTCGAAACTTTTAATAAGATTCTCGAAAACCGCCAGGTTCACCCGCCAACGCGATTATCAGCCCATAATTTTTGAGGCTCAAAAAAAACCGCCGGCCACAGATGACCAGCGGTTTTCTTAAATGTGGCGTCCCCACGGGGATTCGAACCCCGGTTACCGCCGTGAAAGGGCGATGTCCTAGGCCTCTAGACGATGGGGACTAGGT